>JAPLLV010000033.1 GCA_026387405.1 Candidatus Omnitrophota bacterium | reverse complement strand
GCCCCTCCTTAGCCGTCATTGCGAGGCACGAAGTGCCGAAGCAATCTAAAAAAGGGATTGCTTCGCTTCGCTCGCAATGACAGATTGTTATTCCAGTATCGTATACGCCCTTTCACGATGCTGCGTTAGATCAAGGCCTATCTCTTCATCTTTATCTTTTACCCGCACACCGACGACAAAATCAACGAGCCTATAAATTACCAGGGTAACCACAAAAGAGTATGCGAGTGTTGCCAATACCGCAATTGCCTGGATCAAAAACTGTCTTGGATTACCGAAAAACAACCCGTCTGCTCCTGCGGGATTAACCGCCTTGGAAGCGAATAACCCTGTTGCCAATGCGCCCCAGATACCGCCTATGCAGTGAACGCCGAAGGCATCCAGGGAATCGTCATATCTTAGTCTTGGCTTAACCACGGTTACCGCAATAAAACAGAACACGCTTACTAAAACACCAATTATTATTGCTGAAGTGGCGTTGACAAATCCTGCGGCCGGAGTAATCGCAACCAATCCCGCAACCGCACCCGAAGCAGTGCCGAACATCGTGGGCTTTCCGTTACGCATCCACTCGATCAAGGCCCAGCTTAATCCCGCTGCTGCGGCAGCAGTATTGGTAACTACAAAGGCATTGACTGCCAGGCCGTTTGCGGCAAGGGCGCTGCCGGCATTGAAGCCAAACCAGCCAAACCACAATAATCCCGTTCCCAATACTACAAAGGGCAGATTGTGCGGCGCCGGGGCATTATGATCAAGGTGCTTTCTCCTACCTATGACAATAGCCGTGGTCAAAGCGGCGATCCCGGCATTAATATGCACAACCGTGCCGCCGGCAAAATCTAAAGCCCCCATATTCTTTAACCATCCTCCAACTCCCCATACCCAGTGAGCTATCGGATCATATACAAAAGTAGCCCAGAGCAGGGTAAAAAGCAAGAAAGCGGAGAATTTCATTCTCTCGGCAAACGCGCCAAGGATCAATGCCGGAGTAATTATGGCGAACATCGCCTGAAAGGCCATAAACGCCTGATGAGGGATCGTGCCTGCATAATCGGCATAAGGCTCAAAACCCACGCCGTTAAGGCCAAGCCAGCTTAGGCCTCCCCAAAAACCCTTACTTGGGGCAAAAGAAAGGCTGTAGCCGAAAACTACCCACTGCACGCTCACTACACAAAGGATAATGAAACACTGCATTAAAATACTCAATACATTCTTACGCCTGACCATCCCCCCGTAAAAAAATGCCAATCCCGGGGTCATCAGCATAACCAGCGCCGATGAAAACAAAACCCACGCCGTATCACCCGCATTAATCATTTACGACCTCCTTCTAGGTTAAAAATCCACATCCAGCTGAAATGTTACCGTATTCTTAGAATTTGGATTGTTATAAATGTCGTAAGCCAATATCGCCGAAACATTGTTGGTGAATTTCCAGGCAAAGCCGTAGTTAATAGCGCCGTAAGCGGATTGTGTCCCCTGATAATCCACGCACAACCAAAGCCTGTCGCTGATTTCGCTCATCGTGCGCTCCCAGGCGATCATGGGACCTGCATTATCGCGGTCGCCATTCTTATCCCGTAACAATCTGCCATTACCATTAAAATAACCGGCGGAGAATCTCCCCAGGTTAAGCTTCCCCGCAGAAACTGTTTTTGCGGCCCTAAGATACCAAACATTATTGTTAGTCCTGTGGCTCCTTGTGCCCATGTCATAAGAGCCGACGGCAAACGCGGGCATATCTTTAAAATAAGCGCCTTCCGGCACTCCCAGTTTAAAATGAAAATACCAGGGGCTGGAATCAAGAAAAGGGCCCAGCCCTTTCTTGTAATCAAAACCTGTCTCTGCCATAATCCTGCCCAAGGGAGACCAAAGCTTACCTAAAAGATTATCCTCCGGCTTTCCGGATAACAGGCTAAAGGTAGGGCCATACACCTGCTGAACATATAACCGGTTATCATTGTGATCTTTTCCTTTAACCGGGGTATAATTATCTACGTTTAAGTGTACCTTTCCGTAAGGCTGGATATCTGTTGAGGGCGTCCAGATAAGCGTGGTAGGCGTAGCGAAAGAAAACGTAAAACCTAAAACTAAAAACGCAAAACTAAACAACAAACTCCTTATATTCGGCATATCCTCCTCCCAAAATAAAAAGGCGTCTTCTTATCCTTTCCCGGATTGGATCAAGAAGACGCCTGCGTCCTTACTGCAATGTACACCCGATTCTATCGGAGGAATCGGTGTGCCGCTTTCTGCGGCAACAAAAAAGGCGTTCTCTTTGAACGCCTATGTATACTGCGCTTCACCGCGCCTTACACTACTACAAGTAAAAAGATTGTATTTCTGGTAACGCTAAATATCCAGATGTTTTCTACACTTCTCTCTCATGCTCTTTTGTAATGTAACCACCCGCACATGGGAAATGTCTAATCTTTTGCCAATCTCGCGCGTGGTCAGACCTTCCAGGCGCAATAAAAATACCTCTTTCTCTCGGTCAGTAAGCCCGTTATTCCTGATCGCCTCGATCAACATATTACAATGCGCGCCCTCGCGGGGCCCGTCAACCCTGCAAGACGGCAATATATCCCCCAGATCGAGATCTTCACCTTGCGCGTTAGTAAATGCGTTTAAACTTTCTGTCTCTTGCTTATGGAAACGCTTACGCAGATAGTTCTTCAGATGAAAATAACACCCTTGCAGGATGTAACTCCTTGTCTTATCTTCAAGCTTCCCCTCTTTATAATCAAGCCAGAGGCGCAGCATCGCTTCCTGATAAAGATCGTCATAGCCGGATGAAACCGCGCGGCCGCCCACCCTGTAAACAATTCGCTTTAAGGTCGGGGAAACTTCTTTTATCAGTTCTTCAAAGGTTCCCATTAAACCCCCTAAAATAAAAAAGTCCTTTCTTCTCTATTAAGCGAGAAAAAAGGACTTCGTAGTCCTATCACCCGGCCTTATCGGATAGGCCGGTGTGCCGCCT
The DNA here is from genome assembly GCA_026387405.1 of Candidatus Omnitrophota bacterium. Lineage (GTDB taxonomy): Bacteria > Omnitrophota > Gorgyraeia > Gygaellales > Profunditerraquicolaceae > JAPLLP01. The sequence goes on along the minus strand of JAPLLV010000033.1, from coordinate 33,425 downwards.
TCTGCGGCAAAAAAAATCTTCCGGCGGATTTGCCAGAAGACTTCAGCGTCTTGATTTACTACCCTGTAATCAACTAAAGTATATCACAATCTAACGGCCTGTCAAGTTTTTTTTGACAGGTAATTAATAATCGCGCGGGCGGCTTTCTTGGCCATGCCCATAGCCTCAATGACCGTGCCCTCGCCTCCCACAATATCCCCGCCGGCAAATACCCCTTTAAGCGAAGTCTCCATGGTCTGGGCATCAACTATCAGGTCGGCGTATTTATCCACTTTTAGCTCCGGAGTAACGCCGGTTAAAATCTGATTCGCCTGAAGCCCTACCGCAATTATTGCCGCGTCGCAGGCGATCTCAAAATCACTCCCCTCGATCGCAACAGGCCTTCTCCTGCCGGAATCATCCGGATCGCCCAGCTGACACTGCAGGCATTTTATCTTCCTGACAAAACCTTTTTCGTCACCCACAAACTCCACCGGCTGCACTAAGAATCTAAAAACCACCCCTTCTTCCTTGGCATGCCCGATCTCAAGCCTGCGCGCGGGCAGCTCTACCTCAGTGCGGCGGTAGACAATAGTAGTATCGGCAGCCAACCCTTGCATCTTCTGCAGGCGCAGCGCAACGCGGGCCGCGTCCATAGCGGTATTGCCTCCGCCGATCACCAACATCTTCTTACCTATATTTACAGGGGTATGGAACTCGGGGAATTTATAAGCCGACATCAGGTTGACCCGCGTAAGGAATTCATTGGCAGAATATATATTACAGAGATTCTCTCCTTTTACCCCCAAGAACGAGGGTGTGCCTGCGCCTAAACCTAAGAATATAGCGGAGAACCCTTCAGAAAAAAGCTCTTTTAACGTCTTGATCCTGCCGATAATGAAATTAGGGACAAACTCAACGCCCAGTTTTTTGAGATGATTTATTTCGTAGTCCAAAATGTCCCTGGGCAGACGAAACGGAGGTATGCCGTAACGTAAGACCCCGCCGAACGCTTGTAACCCTTCAAACACCACTACCTTTATTCCTCTTCTGGCCAGCTCTCCGGAGCAACAGAGGCCTGCCGGGCCGGAACCCACTACCGCCACTCTGTATTTGGAGAATTCCTGGCCGGCGGACATCAGCGCTTCCAGGTTGTTATTTACGCCGTAATCACCGGCAAAACGCTCCAGAAAATGGATATTAATCGCCTCCTCCGAGGCAAAGGGCAGCTTCTTTTTATTGAGAACGCAGGCGTACCGGCACTGGTATTCCGCCGGGCAGACCCTGCCGCAGATAGAGGGAAAATTATTTTTCTCTTTTATGGTATAGTGCGCCCCGGCATAATCCTTACGGGTGAGCTTGTAAATAAAGGTTTTGATGTCTATCCCCACGGGGCAGCCAGCGATACAGGCGGGTTTCTTGCACTGCAGGCACCTGGAGGCCTCCCGCAGCATCTCTTCTTCGCATAAACCAAAGACTACCTCGGAAAAATTTTTCGACCTTTCGGAACTGGCCAGCTCTTTAGGATAAGTTATGCAGGTTACAGATGTGTTTTTCTTTGTCTTCATAGATACGGTTTCTTTTGACGAGCTCATCAAAATCCACAAGGTGGGCGTCAAATTCAGGGCCGTCTATACAGCTGAATCTGGTCTTACCGGCCACGGTTACACGGCAACAACCGCACATGCCGGTAGCATCTACCATCAGGGCATTTAATGAGACTATCGTTTTGATGCCAAAGGGCCTAGTCACCGCAGCAACCCTCTTCATCATGGGTAAAGGGCCTACGGCATAGACCAGTCGTTGGTCGTTAGTCGTTGGTTGCTGGTTAAGTAAATCCTGTAATATATCGGTAGTAAAGCCTTTTTTACCGTAAGAGCCGTCATCAGTGGCAACAAAAAATTCATCGGATAGGGCCTTTAATTCCTTCTCCAGGATCAAAAGGTCTTTGGCCCTGGCCCCGATTATCACGGTAAGATGATTGCCTTTTTCTTTACAGGCCCTGGCCACAGGATAAATCTCGGCAATGCCCACTCCCCCGCCGACCAGAATGGTCTTTCCGAAATCAGCTATCTCTGTAGGATGGCCTAATGGCCCGGCCAAGGCGTATAAAACATCCCCTATTTCTACTTTTCCCAGGAGCCTGCTGGTTAAACCGGCTTCCTGAAAGATCAGGGTGATACCTTCGTCATCCCTGTCCACCACGGTCAAGGGGATCCTCTCACCCGAAGCGCCTACCATCAATACCACAAACTGGCCCGGCTTTACCTTAGCGGCGATTTGCGGCGCGGAGATCTTTATACGCATAATCCTTACCCCTTTGGCCTCGGATATAACCTCTTTGCTTAATATCTTCATGCAATTACCCTAAACAGGGTTTTCTGCCTTTATTCGCCCGCTTTGAACGCCAATTAAGCTTGCCCCTACGTTTACGTTTCCCCATAGCTCTCCCTTTCTAATATTTATTGTATTTCTCCGGGATACTCCCCGTTATATAGCGCACTGCCTCAAAAATAGAGATACGAATAGCCTTTTCCATCGGTGTATTGGCATAGGCAAAAAGATTACTGCCCAATGCCCAGCTCGACGAAGAACCGGCCATAACCGCCCCGGATATATCCGTTGCCTGCCCCTGGACCTTGCCTGCCGCTACGATCTCCGAGGTAACCGCGTCCGTCACGCGGATATCCAGGGCAATGTGGGCCTTGTTCAGGGTCGCGCCCAATAATCCTCCCAAGGCGCCGCTGTTGACGCCCCCGCCTCCCCCTGTCCCTGCGCTGCCTCCGGAAACCTGAGGCTCAAAATCTGCGACTACGACACTTATAGTCAAATCCTCCGGGGGCGATTTTACCTTCTGGGACCCCACCTGCCTTGTTATTATAAAATGATTACTGGCGGTGAGGGCGGTCAAAAACATTTCCCTGAGCCCCAGACCTATGTCTGGACCTGCCTTAGGGGCCATAACCGCAAAATCCGCAACTACTACCCTGGCCTTGGGCCCGGAGTAAACCACGCCCCTATTATGGGCTGAGGGGCGTAAGAACGCACACCCCTGAAAAACCATTGTTAAGAAACACGCGACCGCAAAGATAGAATACCGTCTTGCTCTATCCATTTGCGCATTGCCAAAATTCAAGAAAATTGCCTTCGGCATAACTTTAAGCCTGCCTGCCGGCAGGCAGGCGACTTTCGCAGCCTGCCCTGGCTTGGTATCCTGGCAGGACAGGGTAGGTATGGGTATAGGAAAGTATTTATACTTTCCTAACCCCGGGACAAATATCCCAAGGATACGATGCTATCCCTTAACGACTAATTATTATTTTCGGTAGCCGTAGGCGCTGCTGGCGGCTCACTAGAAGTTGCGTTTTCCTGCGCGGATGAGCTAGGCTGAACTTGAGGAGTACTCGTTTGCGGCGGGGCGGCTTGCGGCTCAGGCGCAATTTCAGGTTTCTCTATGCTGATATTCTTGGCGATGCTCTTGCCGTCAGGGGAAACAATATAATCAATGCTGACCGTATCTTGAGGCTTTATCTCATCAAATGATTTTATGTTATCGAGTATCGTCTTATTATCCACTGCCACCGTCATTTCCTTTTCCTGATCGGTCTCATAGTCAAAGTATTTCACGAGCAAATTCTTATTCTGCGAATCTATCGAAGACACTTCTCCCCAGAGCCATAAGATATCGGACTCCACTGCCCCTTCTTCAGCTTTAGGGGTCTGTGCGGAGGCAGGCTGTTCCTGGGCAAAGCCTCCACCCGTATATGCAAACAATAGACAGATCAGGCCTATCGAAATGAAAGTAACTTTCTTCCCCATCGAGCACCTCCTGTTTTATTATTAAATTTCTATACCGGCACTTTAACATAAACAACCTGTTTTGTCAAATGTATAAAGACTGGGAAGATGAAAAAGGGTTAATAGGCGCTTGAAAGTTAACCGGCCAAGCGGCCCTATTAACCCTTATTTTTGTCGCGTGTCAATAACCCCTTATTCTTTGGCTATCGCCAGGGTGATTACGCCCGCTAAAAGCAAGAACAGGCCAATGCCTCCTTTGATGAGGGTTAAAAGGTCTCCCCACCATCTGATAATGGCCAGGACGCCCAAGGCTAAAAACACAAGGCCCAGAAGCACCTTAAGAATAGTAGACATCGTCTTTTTCACATCACAGCATTTCTTTTCCTCTTGTTTTACCTCTTCTGCCATGTTTCACCTCCCTTAGTTTGGCTTTGCTTTCCATCTACGATGAATCCAGCCCCACTCCGCAGGATACCTACGTATATATGACTCAATGATCCGGGTGAGGTTCTGGATATTGATACGGATAGTCTCTCCAGAGGTAGAACCTTGCTCCAATGTTAATTCCGGCTCGAAAATAATTTTATGCGAGTTGTCTGTTTCCCTGACGATAAAACACGGCACTATCGCCGCACCGGTGCGCTGCGCCAGCACCACCGGGCCTGTGGCGGTAGCGGCCTGTGTGCCGAAAAAATTTACAAAAACTCCGGAGGTACCGAAATTCTGGTCTATAGGTATGAAGACCGCGCTATTCTGTCTGAGCATGTGTATCGTCGCTTCAACGCAGGCGTTACGCGGCTGGCTATAGATAGTCTGAATATTTAACCTGTTTCGCTTCCCGCGGAAGAACTCTTCTGTCCTCTTATCCTTCATCGGCCGCATTATCCCGGCTGCCTTGTATCCTTCAACGCTCAAGCGGCCCAGAAGCAGGGGAAAATTCCCAAAGTGCGCGCTTACCAGGATCACGCCCTTATTCTTGGCTAAGGCCGCGTCCAGATTTTCTTTTCCGCATAGAACAATGCGCCTCTTAAGGATTTCGGGTTTATCCAAGAGATAAAGTATCTCTACCGCTGACTTGGCCATAGATATAAAAGAATCTCTGGCTATCCGGCGTATCTGGCTTGGAGATTTCTCATCCCCAAAGGCGATGGACAGACTTTGCAAGGCTATCTTGCGCTGTTTACGGGCAAAAATATACCCTAACGAGGCGATCCCTTTGGCAAAACCGTAGAGCCGGCCTGCCGGAATAAGCGAAACTGTCAAAGAACACGCCCTTAACGCCGCCCAACCGATAAAATACGCGAAACCCTTACGGGCTTTTTTAAAATCCATGGTCTCCTGCAAAGGCGCAATGAGTAGAAGAATTATAACAAAAACCGGGATATTTGCAAGTAAAAATTAACAGCTCCAACTTATAGCTTATAGCCTATCTTACGCAATAAACCCTTTCGCCAGGCCACGCCATCCTGATCCTCAACCCCCTTAGGCTTGGCCCCGTCAATAACCCCCATTATGCCCCTGCCGGCCTCGGTCTCTGCCACAATAACCTCCACGGGATTGGCAGTGGCGCAATAAATAGAACAGACTTCAGGAACAGCCTTAAGCGCATTCAAGACATTTATCGGAAAGGCATTGTTCATAAAGATGATAAAACTGTGGCCGGCTCCGATTTGCAGGGCATTTTCACAGGCCAGCTTCTTTAGATCGGGATCGTTTCCTTCATTCCTTATAAGGCAGGCGCCCGAAGACTCAACAAATGCCAGGCCGAACTTTATCCCCGGCGCGCTACCCGCCAGTACCTCATATATATCTTCAACGGTCTTGATAAAATGACTCTGCCCCAGGATCAGGTTCAACTCATCCGGTTTTTTAACCTTCACGGCTTTGAATTCCAGCATATGCACCCCCTTGCCCAGAAAGGGCATACCCGCGCAAATTTTCACCACGAGGTGAACGCTGGCCCAAATCCTATCTGGGCCAGGCGCCTTATTAGCGCGGGGTGCCTATTTTACCATAATCCTTCTGAAACCTATAGTATTCATAGGAAGTACCCCGCCATAGGTACGCATGGAAGTAAGGATGAATTCCGGGCCACCCAGTATGGAAAGCGGGACTTTAAGAGTAATTTCATCGGCGTCTGATTCTATGGATACGCCCTCCGGCTTGATGATTTTTTTGCCGTCAAATAACTTAAGAGAATGCTCATTGGCGAGGATGCGGATTTTGGGCATCCGGGCAAAAGGGATTTTTGAGCTCTGCCCAAATAAGAACAGGGTAATACTGAATCTATGCACAGGCTCTTTGGTCTTCTCGACGCGTATCAATAAAACATTACCCGCCAGCGCGTAGCTGACCACCCCATCCCCTTCCGGTATCTGTTCAACATTCTCCTCTTCTGTTTGATGAGTATCCGCGAACATTTTCGAGAAACCGGAAAATACAGTGGATTTCTGCTCCGGCGGACCCTGCCCGATTAGTTCAATGCCGGCGTAATCGCCGAACAATTCATTCTCTCGGGCAAAAGAGAATAGGTAAAATCCGCTTGATTGCGTCTGGCTTCTGTAGCAAAGGATAGCCTGATGTTTCCTCTCCAGCTGTCCGGGGGTCAACAAGAATTCACTCCACTGGATCTGGTTATCTTGAAACTTTTGCGGAGGCGCCAGGCGTAATTCCGGATGATAATTACGCGGCCTGGGCCAGCCCAGGCAATGAATAAGATAGGGATAGATTTTTGGCGCGGGGATATCCTTGCTTAAATCTTGCAGGGCGATCTGCATAAAAAGATACAAGGCCCTATGGTCCACATTGGTGTCCGCGGGATGAGAGACAAAGATCTTGTTCGGCCGGAAATCCGATATAACCTTTTCCATATCCTTAAGCACACTCTCCCCCACATATGGCGCCTGGAATGATAAATCCTCTTTATATGGAACCGCCGATATCCGGGTAAGAAAACTGCGAAAGGACTTTTGGGCCTGCCAGAACTGGTTAAAGATAGTGAAGGTGCCGAAATCCGGGTAACCGAGGAAAACAAGGTCCTTCTCCTGTAACCCTAATAGAGACATGGCCTTTATCGCCTCTTTCCTCCTCACTTCCCCCATATATATGAACTCACCCTTACGCAGGGTAAGCCTTTTTTCATAGACGATAAAGGCGATCTGGTTGTGGTCGCCGTTGGTCAGATATGTTATCCTCACCTTTGCCCCGGCGGCCAAGGCCTGCTGGATCACACCGGCACAGCCAATGGCCTCGTCATCCGGATGGGGCGCAAGGATGAGCACGCGGTCATTGTTCGTGAAAGGCTCCACTCTAGCCAGATCCGATGATTTGCTCCCAGCGCCTTGCGCGGCAAACACCAAGCTGCCGCTTAGGGCAAGAAATACCATAACAAACACTACTTTTCTTATCATAGGTAGGGGTATATTAACACATAACCTCAAGCAACTCAACAGCTAAATGAAACACGAAGAAGCCAAGATTCCTAATGCGGAATACTCAAGCGGCCACAACTTATCCACACCCTGAAAGGAATGGTGCTTAGGCCGCGAAAGTATAATTTGAAATTTACTAAAAACGCTATATAATTGGGGTATGGAAGAACTTAACGAAAAATCGCACTACAAAAGAATCCAAAATGTACTGATTATTGTCCTCTTGCTTAACTGGGCAGTAGCCGCGGCTAAATTCATCTACGGTAATTTAAGCCACTGCGTAAGCATGAGCGCCGACGGCCTGCATTCTTTTTCAGACGGCACATCCAATATAGTGGGACTCATCGGAATATTCCTTGCCTACCAGCCCAAAGACAAAGAACACCCCTATGGCCACAAGAAATACGAGACCTTCTTTTCTTTAGGCATAGCCGCGCTGCTTCTGCTGGTATCTTTTGAATTAGTGCAGCAAGGTCTCCAGCGCTTCTCTAAACCCCTGGTTCCCACGATAGATATAGGAAACTTTATCGTTATGGCCGCTACCCTGCTGATCAATATCCTGGTTATGCGTTATGAACTTAAATGCGGCAGAGAACTGAAGAGCGATATCCTGGTCTCGGATTCCATGCACACCAAGGCCGACACACTCACCTCTTTATCGGTCATCGTAACGCTGGCGGCGATAAAACTAGGCGCCTCCTCGGTGCTCGACCCAATAGTGACTATTATGATCGCGCTTTTTATCGCGCGCGAGGCATTCGAAATAGCCCGCCAGAGCTCGCGGGTGCTCTGCGACGAGGCGGCTATACTCGATGACAAGAGAATTTCCGATATCGTCCTGGGGGTCAAAGGGGTGAGGACGTGCCACAAGATACGTTCCCGCGGCAGACCGGATGATATATATATCGATTTACACGTGCAGGTGGCTCCGGATATGCATGTGAACAAGGCCCACGCGATCTCTTACGCCATTGAAGAGGCGATCAAAAAGAATATCCCGGAAGTAACCGATGTCGTAGTGCACGTTGAACCAAAAGAAAAAACCCCGCCAGAACCCTAAACACCTTTTAGGATAAACCACAGGCCGATACTGGAGATTATCCCCATACACCCGCCGAAATAAAAAGGCGCGGCTGCGCCCATAAATTTCCAGAGCGCTCCGGCTAGAAGCGAGGCCGGCAATAATCCGATACCCACCAGCATCGCGTGCAATCCGATGGTCGTGGCCCGTAGATTTTCAGGCGCGATATCCGAAACAAAGGCCTTCTCCACCCCTTCGGTAAATCCCATATAAAGGCCATAGACCGCGAACAAAAGCCAGAAGCCGCCCACGCGGTTGTTTATGGCAAAACCCAGATACACCAGCCCATAGAATAGATAACCCGCCACCAGCAATTTCTTCCTTCCGATGCGATCAGAAAGTTTTCCCGCCGGGTAACTCACTAAGCCATAGACTATATTATAGAGAAGATAAAAAAGAATGATCTTGGGTAAGGGGTTACCCAGCTGCTGAGCTCGCAGCAGTAAAAATTGGTTTGAAGAGTTGCCCAGGGTAAAAATAAAGGTAAAGATAAGGAATAATTTCAACCTTTTATCCAAAACCCCCCATTTAAACTGCAACGGGCGGGAGGAAGCTGCCTTTTGCCCGCCTTTTTCCTTTACCAGAAATAAAATCATCACCCCCAAAGATGCCGGTATAAGGGAAAACAAAAATATGTCTTTAAAATCTCCTTTAAAACGGGTGATAAAAAAATAGGCCAGGAGCACGCCCACGCACGCGCCCGAGGTGTCCATTGCCCGATGCAAGCCAAAGGCCATGCCCCTTCTTTTTTCATGGGCGTTCTCGGCGATCAGGGCGTCACGCGGGGCAGTGCGGATACCTTTGCCAAACCGATCAATGACCCGCCCCACCAGGACATATAGCCAGCTGGTAGAAATAAAAAGGAAGAGCTTCCCCAACGCGGAGCCAAAATACCCCGCGATGGTAAAGGGTTTACGGCTCTTGAACTTATCGGAAAAATATCCCGAGAATATTTTGGTCAGGCTGGCCAGGCTCTCGGCGACCCCCTCGATCATACCGAGTATCGCCGGGCTTGCCCCCAGCCGGATGACCAGATAAATCGGCAGCAACGGATAAATCATCTCGCTGGAGATATCCGTTAACAGGCTGCTGAATCCGAGTAAAATAATATTAAACATGTTTATATTTGATAAGCATGCTGTAAATCACAAAAAACAATAGCAGGGATATAAAGAAATCTCCCTTCTTACCATAGAAAGTCTGCTCGTGCTTTTCTAGGGGGATAATTTGTGTACTAATGCCATCGATAAATATCGTGTTACCCGAAGGCTCGCGCACCAGCGAAACTACCTTACCTGACGGGGCGATAAAACCGGAGATGCCGGTATTGGCCGCGCGCACCAGATACACCCGGTTCTCTACTGCCCGGAACACCGAGGCCTGAAAATGCTGGGCGGCTGCCGAGGTCTTCTTATACCAGGCGTCGTTGGTAATATTGACCAGGAATTGCGCGCCATCCGCGACAAATCTCCGCGACAATTCCGGGAAAAGATCCTCAAAACAGATCAATACCGAGAATTTCGCGTCATTGCGAGGAGCCGAAGGCGACGAAGCAATCTCAAAAACCTTATATTTTTTCCCAGGGGTGATATCGCCGATCGGGACAATAGTCTCCAGGAAGGGAAAAACTTTTTTTAAAGGGATGTATTCGCCGAAGGGGACTAAATGGACCTTATCGTATCTTTGTAAGAGCGCGCCCTCCGCAGAAAGCAAACAGGCGCTATTATAATAAAGGCCCTTGCGCGCGGTTACCGCGCCGAAAAGTAAAGGCGTTTTGGCCTGCCGGACATTATTAACTACCGCGTTATAATAATCCGGCTCTTCCTCCAACACTACCGGCACGGCCGCTTCAGGCCAGATCAATAGATCCGGCTTTGACGCAGAAGGCGTCACACCCGCCGATCCGATACGGCGGGGTGTTGCGCCGGCCGCTATCGCGGTAAGCCCTAAATATTTCTTGATGATAAAACCCCTGGCGGACTCCTCCCATTTCAATTCCTGGGGGATGTTGGCCTGGATGACTGAAACCTTTAATAGTCGCTGGTCGTTGGTCGATGGTCGATGGTATAACTTAAAAAAACCATACCCTAAAGTTAAAAGCAAGATCAATATAGCAGCTATATATGTTTTAATTTTCTCGGACAAGGGGTAACTAACGACTAACGACCAGCCCCGCCTACCACTTGGTACGCAGGGCGGGCAGGGACTAACGACCAAATACACCGCGCAATTGATCATCATAATAACGAACGACACGCCCCATGCCCCGGTAATATCGGAGATCTGGATTATCGGAAGGTTCATTTGCTGGGAATACCCTAAAAGCGCCCAGGGGAAGCCGGTGAGCAAGTGGCTGCGTGTATATTCCAGTATGACCCAAACGCAAGGGAGAAAAAGACAGTTGTTAGTCGTTAGTCGCTGGTCGCTGGTAGAAACGAAAAGGCCGAATATTCCGAAGTATAAAGCTAGATATAAAATAAGCACGGAAGTGCCCAGAAAAGTAACATGCACCAGCCAGTAAATCGTCCCCCACCAGAAAATGATGCCTGTTAAATAAGCAAGCAAAAATGCTTTGGTCTTAGATTTTCCTTGCCGGGCAAAAAAAAGCGGCACGAACCCAACCCAGGCGAAGATCCAGAAGGTGGGAAAAGAAAATGGCAGAGCCAAGAGTAAACCGGAGAAAATACAAAGAATTAAGTTTTTATTTTTCCCCACTAACGACCAACGACTAATAACTAACGACAAATTCATCTGCCATGACATTTTTTATATTTTTTCCCTGAACCGCAAGGACAGGGGTCATTGCGACCTACCTTTACCTTGGATTGAGAAGGTATAGGAGGGGCGGAGGCGATATGCGCGGGGCCAAAACGGGGGTCTTGGGGGACTGCGGATTCTTCCCGCGGGGCCTCTAAGCCGGAGATCTCCGGGTGCACCATCTGCTGCGAGACGCCGGAGAATACTCCCCTGAATCTCTCGGGGCGGGCGGGCTGCAATTTAAAAAGCATCTCCACTGCCTCTTCTTCGATTCCGGCGATCATCTGGCTGAACATCTCAAAGGCCTCGCGCTTGTATTCGATCAAAGGGTCGCGCTGACCATAGGCGCGCAGACCAATGCCTTCGCGCATAGAATCCATTGCGTAAAGGTGATCTTTCCATTTAGTGTCTATGACCTGTAAAAAGACTATGCGCTCCATTTGACGCATTAGCTCCTGGCCTAATGCCCGCTCTTTTTCTTCATAGAAATTTACTACCCGGTTATAAATTTCCTCTGCGGGGCTGTTTTTAGATTGCTCTATCTCGTTATAAGGGATTTCCACCCCGAATCTAAGCTTTATGGCATTAGAGAGGGCGGGGATATTCCAATCAGAAACGTTTGGGCCCGCGTATAAAGACACGATCACGTTAATATCCTTATCCACCATATTCAGGATCTCCTCTTTCAGGGAAATCCCCTCCAGGACATCGCGGCGCTGGGTATAGATAACCTCGCGCTGTTTATTCATCACATTGTCATATTCCAGGAGTTGCTTGCGGATATCGAAGTTATGCGCCTCAACGCGTTTCTGGGCGATCTCAATGGACTTGGAAACCCAGGGATGCTCGATAACCTGCCCTTCTTCAAGCCCCAACTTATCCATTACCCCCATCAGCCGGTCAGAGCCGAACAGGCGCATCAACTCGTCCTCCAGCGAAACATAAAAGCGCGATGAGCCGGGGTCTCCCTGCCTTCCGGAACGGCCGCGCAGCTGATTATCAATACGCCTGGCCTCGTGGCGCTCTGTGCCCAACACATGCAATCCACCCACGCCAACCACTTTATCATGCTCGATCTGGGCCTGCACTTTGAATTTCTCAAGCAGCTCCTTATATTCCTCGGAGTAGTTCGGTTCATTGGGTTTTGTCTTTTGTTTGAGTATGCTCTTGGCCATAAAATCCGGATTACCTCCCAGGAGGATATCTGTGCCGCGCCCGGCCATATTGGTGGCAATAGTCACTGCCTTATATCTTCCCGCCTGGGCAACGATCTGGGCTTCCATCTCGTGGTATTTGGCGTTTAAGACCTGGTGCGGCACGCCGCGGCGTTTAAGCAAGTTTGAGAGATGCTCGGACCTCTCGATAGATATAGTCCCTACCAGGACCGGCTGGCCCTTATCGGAAAGCGCGGCGATCTCTTCCACCACGGAGGCAAATTTTTCTTTTTCCGTCTTATAAACGCAATCAGGATAATTAGTGCGGATAAGCTGACGGTTAGTCGGCATGACTACGACGTCGAGCTGATAGATGGATTTAAATTCGTTGGCCTCGGTATAGGCGGTCCCGGTCATACCCGCCAATTTCTCGTACATGCGGAAATAATTCTGAAAGGTTATGGTAGCGAGAGTCTGGTTCTCGCGCTCTATCTTCAGACCTTCCCTTGCCTCTACCGCCTGATGCAGCCCGTCAGACCAGCGCCTGCCCGGCATAAGCCGGCCGGTGAATTCATCCACAATGATCACCTCGCCGTCTTTCACCACGTAATCCACGTCCCGGGTATAAAGTTTATGCGCGCGCAAGGCCTGGATGATATGGTGGCGCCATTCCATATTCTCGATGTCGGCCATGTTCTCGATATTTAACATCGCGCTGACCTTGACCTCCCCCTCCTCCGTAAGATGCGCGGTGTGCGCCTTTTCGTCCACGATATAATCATATCCTTTAGAGATATCTTCACCCCGGTATTTGGCCTCGATCTCGTCCCTCTCCAGGATCACCCTCCCCTTTAGGCGCGGAACGAGCTTGTCGACAATATAATATTTATCCGTGGATTCTTCCGCGGGCCCGGAAATTATTAACGGCGTGCGCGCCTCGTCAACAAGTATGGAATCCACCTCGTCCACGATAGCGTAATAGAATGGCCGCTGCGCCAGGTCTTTAAGATCATACTTCATATTGTCGCGCAGATAGTCAAAACCGAACTCGTTATTAGTGCCGTATGTAATATCGCAGGCGTATTCCCGCTGACGCTGCTCATCGGACATCTCATGCTGTATCGCCCCGACCGTCAACCCCAGAAATTCATATATCGGCCCCATCCATTCCCGGTCGCGGCGGGCCAGGTAATCGTTCACCGTAACTACATGCACCCCCTTGCCCAATAGCGCGTTAAGGTACGCCGGCAGAGTGGCTACAAGAGTTTTTCCTTCGCCGGTGGCCATCTCGGCGATCCTTCCTTCGTGCAGCACTACGCCTCCCGCGATCTGCACGTCAAAATGCCGCAGGCCGATAGCGCGCCTGGATGCCTCGCGCACCACGGCAAAGGCCTCGGGCAATACCTGCTCAAAGACCCGGTTACGCGTGCGCTTTATCTTATCCTTGATCTTCTCTTTCTCTTCCTGGATAGCGGCCTCGGCTAAGGCATTCTCCAGGTCTTGCAGCTCCGGCTCATAAACCTTGGCCTTCTCGGCAATGCCCTGCCTGAATTCTTCGGTCTTGGCTCTTAATTCGGCATCGGAGAGGCGAGAGATCTGTTCTTCCTTTAGATTCACCTCGTTGACCAGACGGGCCAATTCGCCCATCCTGTTTATAGACGGGTTAGGCATATCCTTATGCAAGACTATTTTTACCCCGGGATATTTTTTCCGGATGGTCTTCTCTTTGCCGGCAAGTACGGCCTTTTTAATAAAACCCAGCATGTTTTTATTAAGCTCCTGCCTGTTTTTTTAAGTACGCCTCGATAAATCCATCCAAGCCGCCGTCCAGGACTTTATCGGTGTCCCCGGTTTCGTGCTCGGTGCGGTGGTCCTTGACCATTTTGTAGGGATAAAGCACGTAGGAACGTATCTGGCTCCCCCATTCGATCTTCTTTTTTTCTGCGCCGTATTGCCTGTTGAGTTCCCGCTCTTTCTTCTCCCTCTCCAGAGACCAGATGCGCGCCTTTAAAATTTTTAAGGCGGTCTGTTTATTCTGATGCTGCGAACGCTCGTTCTGACACTGGGCCACCAGGCCCGTGGGTATATGCGTTATGCGCACCGCGGAATCCGTGGTATTTACGCTCTGGCCGCCGGCCCCCTTGGAACGATACACGTCGATACGCAGATCCTTATCTTCCAGCTTCACATCTACTGCCTCTTCAACCTCGGGGATGACGTCCACCGAGGCAAAAGAGGTATGCCTGCGCTTATTGGAGTCAAACGGAGATATGCGCACCAGACGATGCACCCCCCGTTCCGCCTTCAAGTAGCCGTAAGCGTAATCTCCCTCAACCAGGAGCGTGACGTTTTTAATCCCCGCCTCTTCTCCCGGAAGGATATCTATGGTCTTTACCTCGTAACCGCGGTTCTGGGCAAAGCGGCTGTACATCCTCAAAAGCATGCCCACCCAGTCGCAGGATTCGGTGCCGCCTGCCCCGGCGTTAATGCTCAAGATAGCGCTATTGATATCGAATTTTCCCGATAATAGGGCGCTAAACTCTAATTTCTCAAGCTCCTGCGATAACGCCTCGATGCCCCGGCTGAGGTCCTCGGCTAATTCCTTATCGGACTCTTTTAAAAGGGCCGCCAGATCAAACAATTCCTGATATCTATCAACTGCGGTCTGCCAGGGCTCAACACAGGATTTTTTTGATTTTAATTGTTTTACTATCCCGGAGGAAGTATCGGTATTATTCCAAAAACCCGGATCAGACATCCGCCGGGTCAATTCTTCGATCTGGTTCTTTTTATTATCTACGTCAAAGATAACCTCTTAGTTGTTCCAATCTCGAATGAAGCAGGCCTAACTTTGATTTAATATCTTCTATCATAGTTACCTCCTGTGGAACCCTTTCAGGCCAAGGGTAAATTCCTCCCTGTTATCAGCGGCATTAATCGCTTCCTCTTCGCTTATTTTACCCTCATTGACCAGCCTGACCAGGGATTTGCTAAAAGACTGCATACCGAAAACCTCGCCGTCATCTATAAATTTGTGGATCTCCCAACTCTTGCCCTCCCTTATCAGGCGGCTTACGGTAGGGGTCAAGACCATAGCCTCGTATGCCGGAACGCGGCCGGTCGAGTTTTTTAAAGGGATGAGCCGCAAAGAGACAACACCCTTGAGCAGAAAAGACAACTGGATGCGTATCTCTTGATGCTGATGCGGCGGGAAAAAGTTAATAATCCTCTCTATGGTCTGGGGAGCGTTTATGGTATGCAGGGTACTTAAAACCAGGACCCCGGTCTCCGCAGCGGTCAGGGCCGCGGACATGGTTTCGTGATCGCGGATGTTCCCGATATAGATAACGTCCGGGCTCTGCAGGGTAAATGCGCGCAGCGCTTGAGCATACGAAGTCACATCCAGCCCTAGATCCCTCTGGTTGATCAGGCCCTTCTTATCCTTAAAGGTAAATTCTATGGGTTCCTCGATAGTCAGGATATGTTTATTGCAATTCTGGTTGATATATTCGATCATGCTGGCGATGGTGGTGGATTTTCCGCTGCCCACGCTGCCGGTGAGAAGCACCAGGCCTCTGGTCTCCAGGGCCAGGCGCTGCAATACATCAACGGGAAGATTGAGGCTTTGGAAATCGGCGATGAAATCGCGGATATTCCTGATGACGATGGAAGGGGAATTGCGCTGGGTAAAGATACTTACGCGGAACCTGCGGTGAAATTCCTCCAGAAATAAGGCAAAATCCACGTCCAGGGCAGTCTTAAATTTCTCCCTTTGTTCGGGTTTAGTCAAATCCTCTACTGCCTTTATCACATCCGCTACGCTAAGCACGCTATCCCCTATGGGAATGACTTTACCGTCAATCCTCATGCGCGCGGTGCCTCCGGCACGATAAAATAAATCCGAGGCATCTCTTTTGACCATCTCGCCCAATAACTCTTTTATGTTCATTCCAGCCTCCAATGGCGCTTAGACTCACCCCCGCACCAATTTGAAAAAACATGCGCTCCTTCAGAAATTGGTGCGGGGGTAAATTCGCGCATACACTTTGCGTTCACTATCGTTCCGCAAAGTGTGCGCTCATTTATTATATCATCAACTTTCTTATCTGTCTTTCTAAATCTAACAAGAGCTTTTTATTTTTTCTGCCCCAGGCAAAACCTCCTATATCGGAGCTGGAACTGACCACGCGATGGCAAGGGACAATCAAAGGGTAAGGGTTCTTCTTTAAGGCCTGCCCCACGGCACGGTATGCCTTGGGGTGCCCTATTTTTTGCGCAACCCACTTATAGGTGCGCACCTGGCCCAATGGTATCTTCACTACCGTTTTATAGACTCTTTTCTCAAAATTAGTCATTATCCTCCTCCACCGCGGGTCTGGAATATGCGATTCCTGCGCAGCAGGTGATGATATGAAAGGGCGAAACGGTGCGCTTCATCGCGGATGCGCCGGATAAGATTAAGGACAGGGCTGCCTTCTTTTAAACGTAAGGCCGAGGCCCTGCCTTCAAAATAGATATTTTCTTCTTCTTTGGCTAAGCTCATTAAAGGGATCTTTAGGCCTAACTTTGCAAGCTCTCCTCCGGCAGCCTCAAGATGCCCTTTGCCTCCGTCAATGAGAATAACATCAGGGAGGGCGGATTTTTCTTGTATCAACCTCAAATAGCGCCTGCGCACTACCTCCCTGAGCATATCGTAATCATCGATCGCGTAAACTGTTTTGATGCGGAAACGCCGGTAATTATTCTTGTCCGGTTGGCCTTGATAAAAACTGACCATCGAGCCGGTAGCATCCTTCCCGGAGATATTGGATATATCAAAGGCCTCGATACGCATGGGGTAACGTTTTAATTTTAGAAGACTCTTTAGGCCCTCCGATTCATAGCTGCTGGAACCGGCCCCGGCGGCGCTAAGCGCCGCCAAGGCGGCTATCTGATCCCTCGCCTTGGCTGCCCCCTCAAAATCTTGCCGGCTGGCCAGAATCCGCATCCTTTGCGATAGCTTTTTAATCAGGCTGGCGGTCCTGCCTTCAAGGATCAGGGAAATGTTTTTTATGGTCCTGGCGTATTCTTTTTTATTGATCTTCCCTTCGCACGGCGCAGGGGACAAACCCAGCCGGTAATATATGCACGCCCGGCGGGGAAGCTCTTTGCAGGAACGGTATGGAAAACTGCGGCGGATGATCTTTAATACCTCCCTCAGAAGATTAGCGCTGGTATACGGCCCGAGGTAACGGGCGCCGTCAGGCTGCTTTTTGCGGGTTATGCATATGGCGGGATATTCTTCGGCAGTTATCTTGACAAAAGGAAAATTCTTATTCTCGCGCAGGGAAACGTTGTATTTAGGCTGATACCTGTGAATAAAACCTGCCTCCATAATCAACGCCTGGGCCTCAGAGGCAGCCGGCTTATACTCGATATCATAGATCCGGGAGACCAAATTTTGAGTCTTGGTATCCAGCCGGCGGCTAAAATACGACTGCACCCGTTTCTTTAAGGATTTGGCCTTGCCGATATAGATGATCCGGCCGCTTTCGTCCTTGAAAAAATACACCCCCGGCGCCTGCGGTAGATCCGAAACTATATTCTTTATCTTTTCGGGCTTAAACATGCGCTTGAATTTGCCGGTTGTTACGTTTCTTAAAAAGCCAATTATAGATCTCCAGCATCTCGCGCAGCCTGAAGATAAAACAAAAGGCCGTGTAAGAGGCCAGCCCGGCGACAACCATATAGATTAAATTCGCCAACCTTAAGATTATACCTCCTGCCGGGATAAGGCTATGCCGCGAAACAAAATAACAGACTATCCCCATGCAAAGGCTGGCGCAGGTAATTTTCAGGAATGAAAATATAAGCGGCCTTGCGCTAAAAGGGCTGAGGCGCTTGCGCACCCGGAAGAAAAGGATCAGAGAACTGATAATCCCCGATAAAGAAGTTGCCAGGGCCAGGCCCGCCAGTTTCATGGGAAACATAAGGAGCAAATTAAAAATGACGTTCAGGGCCAGGGTTAAAACCGAAACCTTGGTGGGGGTCACGGTGTCCTTAAGCGCGAAAAAACAGGATTGCGTGATCTTTATGGCTCCGTAGGCAGTCAGGCCCAGGCTGTAGAATATCAAGACCCTGGCAGTAGTATTAATGGCGTATAAATCGAACTTTCCTCCGCCAAAAAGGCCCTCGATCACCGGCTTAGCCAGGACCATAAAGGCTACCGAGGCAGGGATCATCACAAAGAATGTCGCGCGCAGGCCAAAGGAAAGGGTCAGCTTCAATTCATCGAGCTTTCCTTCCGCGGATTGCCTGGATAAAACAGGTAATATCGCCTGGGAGAGCGAGGTAGAAAAAATTCCCAGAGGGAATTGTATCAACCTATACGCAAAATACAAAACTGCCACGCCCCCCTCTCCGACGATCAAGCTTAGGGAACCGAATATGGAATCCACAAAATTGTTCAGCTGGTAAACACCCGAGCTAAATACCCTTGGCAGCATCAACCTTGCGATCTCATTGGCCGCGGGATGCCTGAAACTACTGAACAATTTTAAGCGGAACCCTTTTTTGTAGAGGACGGGTATCTGGATCGCCAATTGCAAAACCCCTCCTGCCAAAACGCCCCAGGCCAGGCCTTTTATCCCTTCGCCAAAGGCGAGGGCAAAGATAATAATGGAGATATTCAGCAGGCACGGGGCAAAGGCAGGCACGGCAAAGTGCTTCAGCGAATTCAATATCCCCATGGAGTATGCCGCCAGGCTTACTAATAATATATAGGGGAAAATGATGCGGTTAAGCCGTATAGTGATCTCCAGCTTTTCCGGAGAGGCCACAAAACCCGGCGCCATCAGGCGCACCAATACGGGAGAAAGGATTATCCCGACGATGGTCAGGGACATGAGTATCACCAACAACAGGTTAAGCACTACATTTGCCAATTCCCAGAATTCTTCCTTAGAATGCTTAACGGTATATTCGCTGAATACCGGCACAAAGGCCGCGTTAGCCGCTCCCTCTCCCAATAAATCACGGAACAGATTAGGGATACGGAAGGCTATCACGAACGCCTGCGCGTAGAGGTATACGCCGAATATCCTGGCGATCACCACATCGCGCAAGAAACCTAATAGGCGGGAACAGAATGTTGCCAGGCCTATAACGCCGGCGGACCTGGCAATAGAATGATGGTGGTGGAGCGGCAGAGAATTCTCTGTTGACATAAAGAGTTAATTATGCTATAAAAAATAAACTAAAACTAAGGAGAGAAGCCATGCCAAGACGCAGCACTTCCGTTAAAACACAACGTTCCATCAAGAGAAAACACCTACGCAATCTGAAGGTAAAAGTAGAGCTGAAGAAAACACTCAAGAAATTCCAGAGTTTAATATCGGAAAAAAAACTCGAAGAAGCAAAAACGCTGCTCAAAACTACCTTCTCCAAGCTGGACAAAGCGGCAAAAAAAGGAATTATCCCCGTCAATAGGGCCAACCGCAAAAAATCACGGCTATCCCTGAGATTACTTAAAGGCGCATAGACCGATAACCAGTTTTTCCAAGGCAAAATCGGCTTTTAGCCGGCCGGTCTTTATCTCCACATCGCAGGTAAGCAGGAGTTTCAGCCTGCGCCTTATCTTGCCGGAAGCAAGTGTATTCTTCTCCCAGTCATACCTCAAGCCGCCCATAATCCGTTCCGGTCTTTCCCCTTCCATTAGAAGCTGATGCAATACCTCTAAGGCTCCGGCGGCATCGTTATCCTCTATCCGGCGGCTTAAGCTGAAGGTATCCAGGGCGCGCTTATCAGGAGAGGAAAATTGAACGCAATAGCGGGAAATAGACCTCACGAAGTCATTGCGCCCGTCTACCCGGTTGAAATCCAGGATCAGGATTGTTTCCGGCCGGGCTTTTGGTATGTAGTCTTTCAGGAAGCCGCGGACCTCCTCGATAAAGTCCTGGCAGTCTTTTATAACGATGATCCTCTTGGGAGACTGCACGGGGAGGCGCAGCAGGCTCTCCTGCAAGGCCTTTAACTCCAGGCCGTCGGCAGAGAGAACATCCAGATTAAAATCTCTCAACTTTTCCGGAAGGAATTGGGTTTTGAGTTTTTTTATCTGTGTGTCTTTGGAAAGGCTGTCGGAGCCGATAAAAAGATATACTGGCGGGGCAAGTTTTACCATTCCTCAACGCTGCGTTCCACAATCCTGCGCGCTAGATCCACGACAGCGTCGCTGATCGCCTGATCATCTGTCTTTTTGGTCACGTTCAACAAGGTAGATGTGGTAGGAAAGTAGTCGGCTATTCCGGTAAAACCATTCTCTTCCCAGATCAACTCGTTTTTGCGGTTATCCCATAATTTAAGATTAACGCTCACGCTTATGCGGTATTCCGCGACTTCGCTGCTATCGTCATAACGTAGGGCGTCGCGGCGGTAATCCACAAGCTCGCCTTTTAAGGTCACATCCGCGGCTTCGGACTTTACCGGCCTGATGTTCCCGTCAAAGAGGAATTTATTGGAGACGCCCTTGGTAACATCGCTTTCCAACCCGGGATGATAGATAGTATATTTATTTCCGGTAGAGGACTCATTCGCGATATCTATCTTATTTAAAAAAGGAGGTATATAGACGGTTTTGTACTTGGTTGAGATCGCCGAGCGCGTAGTATAGCCGCAACCCAGTATGGCAAATGGCAAATAGCAAATGGCAAATATAATCAAAAGCCTTTTAAGCGATATGCGATGCCTCATTTCCTCTTCTCCATCATCTGCATCCTCTCCAGAGACTTGGCCGCCCATACGCTATTAGGATAGCTGTTCAGTACATCCTCATAATAAATCTTTGCGGCATTGTAAGCTTTTTGTTTCTCATAAAAACGGCCGATGGAGTAATAACTCTCCGCCTCCCGCTCGTTGAGTTGATTTATGTTCTTTTCCGCGTCGCGCGATAGTACCGCGTCGGGGTTTTCCCGCACAAATTCCTCGAATTTATCCTTGGCCTCTTTGGCCGCGCCCTGGTCATACGCCGGGCCGCGGGAGACCGCAGCCCGACAGGCGGCGATCTGGAATTTTGCCGCGCCCACCCATTCGCTGTCCGGATAACTGGTAACAACCTTATTGAATGCCTCCTCTGCCTCGTAATAACGCATCAGGCCTTTAAGCACCAGGCCCAATTTATATTGCGACTTGGCAGCCAGAGGGCCATAGGTTGAATTTTCCACCACCTTAGCGAAGATCTCGAGGGCAGGATTCTCAACCGGTAACGTCACGCCCATGGCCTTACGTTTGACCCCGGACATAAAGGCCTCCCCGATCTTATATTCGCGCCCATTGATCTCCTGGATACGCTCAGAAAACGGATATTTATCAATTACTTTCTGGTAGGCAAGATAGGCCTCGTAGAGATTCCCTTGCGCCTCCTCTGTCAAGCCCAGATAATACTGGCCCTCCGTGGCCTCAAAGGACTTGGAATAGCTTTTAAGCAATTTCTTAAATTCGCGCTTGGCCTCTTCGTAATTCTTTATATCGTATAGGCTTTTGGCAAGATCAAACTGCTCCTTCGGTGTAGGTTTGACCGCGTTCTTAGGATTGACCCATTTCCCGGTCTTAGGCGTCCAGATCCAATAGGGATAGGCCTTCTCCACGCTCAAACTTAAAACTATGATCAAGATTAAAAATATACGCTTCATAATAGGTTAACTTTAACATATCCCCTCGCCCTTGTCAATTATTTACTGTTTGCGGGTGACAACGGTAGATTTGAGTGCTTGCTTAGTTTGCTCGGGACATTGTGAGCGTGTATTAGAAAATTTTTTCCAAATGTGCCCAAGGATCTGCGTTGAGTGAAGTGAGCTTGCCGTAAGCATGCCTTCCAGACGCCTGGCGAACGCAACGAGACGCAAACCGTAGGACACGGAAAAAATTTTCACACGCGAACAATAGCCCGAAGCGAACTAAACAAGTGACCTTTAACTCAGGAAAACTTAAAGCAGGAAAAGGGGATCTGAAGCAGGCAATGGTTCGTCCAGAGGAGCAGGCTGACCAGCATTTCACTTGTAGCGGCAAAATAAGGCGCCAGGACAGGATGTTGACACCGTAAATATTGCACAAATTTATTAATAAGATATAAATAAAATTAAAGAAAAGGAGTTGTTGAACCAGGATTACGGAAGGAAATTCCTACCCTGCCAATCCCTGTATCGTTTAATCCATGGACAGGCTTCTTGAGGGTTTATTTTTGTACAAACAAGATACCGACTGCATACTCCGCAGTGCTTAGGCATACCCTGTTTTTCCAGATCTTCTATAAAGAGTTCCAGCTGCAAGGGGTTCTCCTCTTTTCGGCGCAAGGCTAAGTTGTGGGCGTAATGATTAGGAAAATAGGAGTATTCTTTAATAACCGCCAGGACCTTTTGCCTGTTTTCTTCGCATACCCCTCTTACGTTATTGATTACCCGGGAAACCGTTGTTGTAGAAACCCCTGCTAAACGCGCGATATCTTTTATAGTCATATATAAGTCTTTTTTAGTGCCGGGCTCCCTTTCGGAAGCCCGGCGTCCCTCACCCAGCTCTATCTGGTGACTCTGTGGCTGGCGGGGAATTTAACTGTGCTTATTGTCCTAAACAATATAGCGTCCCACCGCTGCCGTTAACCGTTCCTACATAAACTTTACCGTTATAAGTTGAAGGCGCATAGACCTGGGAAACACCCGCAAAGTTGTACTTCCATTTCAGTGCCACGGTATTAGAATCAAGCACCTTGAGGCAGTTATAGGGATTTTCCCAAGCGGTAGTAAACAGAAGGCCATCTGTTATAGATGGCGTGCTGCCGTTTATTGACCACTTACCGGTACCTGTCGCTGCGTTGAAAGCCCAAGGGTAAAAACCGCTTGTATTTATATAGGCGTATCCTACTCCGTTGGCAATCACAAGATCAGCTATATCCACGAACCCTGTATCCTTCCACTTTAGAACACCGGTATTTGCGTCTAAGGCATATAGGGCAACCGGATTTCCTCCACCAAAGTTTCCAAAATAGACTATACCATTGGAAACTGTAAAACGGCTTATCTGACAGTTACCGGTTGTATTTTTTACAATGGCATATGTCCATTTTACTGATCCGGTATTCACATCCAAGGCATACATCTTTCCGCTAATATCAGCGATGTAAATAACGTTATTGGATATTACGCAGGGCGCAATTTCAAGCGATGCTTGAGCCGTGTAACTCCACTTCAAAGAACCGTCCCGGGTATTCAAGGCATAAAGCTTTGTCCCTGTTGTGAAATAAACGACATCGTTGTAAACCGCCGATTCAGTAACTGTAGAGTTACCGCCGGTATTGAATCTCCACTTCACGCTACCGGTATTGGCATCAAAGGCCGTAAAATACATTACAAACTTCGCATCACAAGCATTTGTGTAAAGCTTATCTCCGGCAACAGTAGGAGTAGAAGAAGAAACTGTTACTAAATTGCTGCTCCACCTTAAAGCCCCCGTATTGGCATCCACGGCGTAAAGGACATCGGCAACGAAATAGGCGATATTGTTTGCAACAACAGGCGGATTTTGCACTGGGAGCCTGGTGTTGAAGGTCCATTTTACGCTTAACGGAAACGTCTTTGGTGCGCCTGAAGTATATCCGCTCCTGGCTAAGTCATATCTGGGCATTGTGCCATTGGAGGAAACTCCGCCACAGTTGAAATTCACTGGATTGCTTGACCTGTTCGGCGTTAGCCTGGCATCGCCGTTATTTACCCAAACTGTAATAGGCACTGTGCCACCTACCCCGGAAGGAACTGTTACCTTAATCTGGGTATTTGTCCACAAAGAATAGCTTGTGGCTTTGGTATCCCCGAATTTCACATAGCCGGCAGATTGGCTAATCCAAAATCCATATCCGGTTAAGGTCACAACTGTTCCTGCATTTCCAGAAGTAAGATCGATAGACTTGACATAGGGAGCTTTGAGCACCTGAACAGTGTAATCAGAGTAAGGATTGCCCAAACCTAAACAAGCTACGTGGAATACCCCAGAGTTATCTTGTCCATACCATACCTTGTCCACATTAGCGCCTGTATTCTGGCTTGAGCCAACGAGGTTGAAATTATTATTCATAAGATACAGGTCGCTATTCCCTGATGTCGGAGCAAGCGTTATGCAGTATCCGTTTCCCGCAACGCCATTAAAGCTATACCATTGCGTCTGGTTATACGTCACCCTGTCGGTAGTAGGGTAATACGTATCAACTATTAACTGCGTGTCTGAACCCGCATAGACTGGCAAAAACAGAAACATCATTGCCACAACTATGCTGAACAAAAAAAACTGCTTCCTAAACATCTTCCTCTCCTAAAGAGAAACCCCCTGACCCCAAGGGCATCTCTTTTAGTCTTTATGCAGCGTCTTTTAAATAGCCAAGATACTCATTGTTACCGTTCCTGAAGCGGTTACTGCCTTCTTTACCTCCCTTTCTTTTTAACCGCCCGTGGCTTTAAACGGCTTTTCTATCACAAAGGAAGCATCGCATCCCTTAAAATGAAACTCCAGACCCGACCCTGCGATAACTTCCGCTTGTGAAAGTCCTCTCCTTAAAAAAATCAGGTTAGACTGATAGGCAGAAGGATCCTGGATATAATCCGGGCATCTATCAAAATAAAAAGCAGAACTGTTATGTTTTTTGAATGTCTTGGGTTTTAAAAGGGGTTCAAAATGTGGGGTATTACAGGGAAGGAATGAAACGAGCAAGACATCGCGCGTTGTTCTTGTAGATGCAAATAATTTCTTGAACTTTTGGTAACCAAACATACGGTTGACTCATCGTTTACCTCTCCTCTCGCAGAAAAAACTTTATAAATATCTTTAAGAAGTATGCAAAATAAAACTTAGCTTGTTATTTTACTCCAGCTAAGTTTTAGATTCCCTTTTTAACCAAGGCTTCGAGTTTCCTGGTTAATTCTTTAAACCTGCCACTTGTCTTTAATACGGACTTAATTATCTCAATAGCCATATCAAGGCGTTCTTTTTCACTTTTATTCTTATTTAAGCCTTCCTCCTCGTCAAGGATGTAAAGCTCACACTTATTGGCTATATCGCTTGTGATGTTTGATAAATCGTGCACAATGCGCCTTAAAGACGCATCCCCTGTTTCTTCTTTGGCCTTTATTGGCTCAAAATGAAGTGCCTTGGGATAACTGGCTTTCAAGGCCTTTTTGACTACCTTCTCCAGGGTTTGCATGTCTACGGGCTTATGCAGGAAATCTACGATGCCTAAACCAACCACCTCCAGCATTTCTTGCTCAGTCAGAACATCACCTGTAATCATCGCTACCTTTGTTCTTTTATCGGTCTGGCGAATAACATGCAGGACATCTTTACCTTCCATTTCTCCTTTGAGTTTTCCATCCAGCAAAACCATGTCTGGCTTATTTTCTTTAATGCTGCTAAGCGCATCCTGGCCGTTGGAAGCGGTAAAAACAGTGAAATTCCTTTTGGAGAAATAATTTTTGATGGAATCGCACTGGTCAAGCTCGTCATCCACAACTAGAAGTTTCGGTTTATCTTCACCCATATCTCGCATTATACTATATTTTTCCATAAATAAAACTTTCTTTGTCAGTTCATCCAATAACACAGCAGTCTTGGATTTATGATGCAACATAACCTAAAGAGCTTGCATAGGCCGCAATGCCGCGGGAACTGCCTATCCTTTATTTTCGGCCAGAAATTCTTCCTGATGTTTACGATCATCGAGTCAATCTGAGAGGCGGTGAACTTTTTTGAGTCAGTTGAGTTTAATTCCCGCATTATAAATAAAAGCCGTTATGTCATATAAAGCCATAGCCTCTTGAGTTAACGTTACTTTGGCTCCTTTGTGACATTCAGGAACCTCCCTGAACCTTCCCCCGCAGGCGCAGATTAAATGCTGCGGGCTTGCCGTGTATCCCGTGAGACCGCATTTAGTACATTCTACCTTAACCATTTTTAAAACTTCTCCACTTAAAAAAACAAGCGGCCTTAGAGGCCCCTGCGAGAGGATAGGGAGATTAATATCTCTTTTTGTAAAATATTATCACCTATTACTTCCCCAAGGCCGCTAATTCTGTCTCTCTCTTCCACTTTACTATGAAGCCTGATAGAGTCGATTAAACCGGCAAATAACGTCAGATGCCAGTGCTTTGAGGCTTCATAGATATCGTGGGCTATTTTATGCAGATCCATAATGTCTCCTTTTTATTTTAACAATCTTTCCATATTTGAATCCAATGCTTCGGGAGTTACGGGTTTACGCATAACATCAAAGACATTCAGCTTTTGGAACTCCGGGTCTTTTTGGAATTCTACATCATAGCCTGTTACCATGATTACTTTTACTTTATCATTAAACTTCCTGACTAATTTAAGCATATCTATGCCGTTCATCTTAGGCAGATTCACATCCAAAAGCATGATATCGGGCGACCGTTCTTTAATGATCGGCAGGGCATCCTCTGCTGAACCGGCAGTAAATACGGTAAAGCCTCTGCGGGTGAAATACAACTGCATAAATTCACAAATATCATCGACATCATCAACTACCATCAGTTTCAAATTCTTGCCTTGGATGTTCATCTTTTCTGGTCCCTTTCTCTTTCCAGTTACAGTATAACATAGGATACGACACTTGTCAAGCCTATATTGCAACAATTATGTCGTATGATATTTCAGTAGCGGATTTTAGCTTAATTGATTGTAAGATAAGGAGTTAATGATAAATTATAGTATACATACGACAGATATATTCATATTATTTTACCATACTTGTCATAATTTTCCTTGACAAAATGAGTTTTTTGTCTTAAAATTGTATTAGAGGTGAAGGCATGAAATTACATGAAAAAATCAAAAAACTAAGGCAGGAAAAAGGCTTGAGCCTAAACGAACTGCACCGCTTAATGCTCAATGACTTTGAACGGGAAACCATAACCTTCAGGTCCCTGCAAAGAATTGAGGCGGGACACACAGACGGCAGGGGATTTTCTCTGCATCAAATATGCACGGCTCTTGGAATCAGTCTCAGCGAATTAAAAAAAGACACTGAAGAAGAAACCGAACCTATAGATGTAATCAGGAAAAACAGGCGGTTAGGAAAGTATGTTTTCAGCGGACAGGTTTATGCTGAGCTGCTTAGCCGCCAAAACAGGAACTTTATGGTGCAGGAATTGGTATTAGAACCGCAGGGGAAAACTAAACTCGAACAGGATCCGGAACTAGGCCTGGATAAAGAAAGGCTCGAACAGATAAAAGAGATTTTAAAAGGCACTGCCCTTGAATCGCAAATACTGGAAAATTACAGTATCTTGAAATTTGAGAAGTATGTTTATTGTTTAAAAGGACGGGTCAGCTGTTATATAGGTGAGGACAAACATATTTTAAAGAAAGGCGACGGCCTTTCCTTTGAGAGCACAATTGCCCACTGGTTTGAGAATAACTCCAAATCCGAAGCCCGCTGCCTTATTTTCCAGAATCCGCGCTACCTTTAGGTTTATACTTGCCGATTGAAACTAAGAAATTCCTTATCTTTTTATCCAGCAGCCTAAGAGAAAAAGGCTTTGGTATATAATCGTCCGCGCCTTCCTTTATGACTTTATGCGCGACTTCTTCGCTGTCAAAATGCGTGATTACCCAGATAGCGGGCTTGTAATCCAGCTTCTTTTTCTCTTTAATTACATCCATCCCGCTTATGCCCGGCATCCTTATATCAAGAAACAAAAGATCGAATTTTTCCTTTCTTAATAAATCGATTGCCTGCTGCCCGTTTGCTGCCTCGACAACGTCGCACTCAAACCGCTTGGTTAAAAAATCCTTTAATGAAGCGCGTATCCCTTCCTCGTCATCTACGATGAGCATCCTGGCAGGCTCTCTCTCTTTTGCCATCTGGTTTACTTTCATTATGACCTCATCTATAAGGCCCCTGTCAAAAAAAGGTTTTCTTACGAATCCAGATGCGCCAAGTAGCTTTGCCTTATTTTGGGTATCCGGGTCATCTGCTATACTAAGCATGATTACTTTTATTGAAGGATCAACCTCTTTGATCTGCCGCAAAACCTCTAAGCCGTCCATCCCTTCCATGCGTATATCAAGAAATACTATCTTCGGTTTTTCCTTCCTGACTATAGAAAGCGCCTCTTTTCCGTTTAAGGCCATGAGTACTTCATAGCCTGTTTTGGAAAAAGTATCCTTAATCTGCTCGCAAATCCCGATCTCGTCATCTACGGTTAAAATTTTCATCGTATCTATCCCCTAAACTTTATTCTCAAGATAATCAACTGCATTTTTAACAGTTAATAATTTATCGCTGTCTTCATCCGATATCTCTAAATTGAATTCGCTTTCCAATCCCATTATCAATTCAATGCTTGCTAAAGAATCAACTCCCAGGTCTTCTTTAAACCTGGAGTTAAGTTTTATTGTACTTATGTCTTTTATTTTAAGCTCGTTTGCTATTACCTTTTGGACTCGGACAAATAATTCCTGCTTTTTTCTTTCGTGAAGCTTGTTTAAATGCTGCTGCTTTTTTTCTTTTATCCTCTTTAGGAAGGATAGCATCAAAAGCCTGCCTTTTTCTCCGTTTCTTTTCTTAGGCGATTTAGGAAATCTTTTATCATAACGGCGTTATTCAAAGCTCGTTTCAACTGCACATCTACAGTATACATCTTCCCTCTGCCGCCTGTAATTTTGTATAAAAAAATCATTACGTAAGAACCGGTTTTAAGTATCCATTTGGGCGTATCTAAAAAATCCCCGAGATTATACATAATGGCGAGCATCCTGTTTCCCAAAACATGAGTAAGCATAGACCAAATCGTGGGGTCAATGGTTATGTTTTGTTCTTTTATTTTCTGAAAAAGCTCTTCGGTATAAGGATCTGTCTTTAAGGGAGGCTGGAGATTTTGTTTCTTTACGACTTCATCCATTGGGCTTCTCCTTATCTTTTTACGGCTTTTGCAGCTTCATCTATGAGTTCTAATAACTCCGGATAATCTATAGGCTTTAAAATATAGCGGTTGGCGCCCAGTCTCTTAGCTGTGTCTATTTTTTCCTTTTCATCAACCCTTGAGAGCATAATGCAATAGGCAGCTTTATCCGTCTTTCGGATTTCCTCTAAAACTCGCAGGCCGTCCAGTTCTGATTTCGGCATATGGATATCCAAGATATAGATTTTTGGCATTTCTTTTTTTATAACCTCCAATGCCTGGCCTGAGTCGATAGCCGTAAAAACGCTGAAGCCTTTTTTCTCAAGGATTTCTTTGCTTTCTATCAGAATATCTTCTTCGTCGTCAACAATAAGCAGCTTTATGTCTCTTTCGCTCATGTGTCCTGCCTCCTTTAGCTTAAGTATTCCATGTTACGCCCCTGGTTTTATTTCCGCGCTCCTCTTCGGCTTTTCTTATATCTTCCTTGCTTATATCTTTGGGTATGGGCAGCTCTATGTGGAAAGCTGCGCCTTTATATTTTCCTTCGGACTCCGCCCAAATTTTGCCGTTATGCTTGCTAATGATTTTTCTTGAGATGGCAAGCCCCAGGCCGGTTCCTGTTGTCGAGGCTTTGGTAGTTACAAAATCAAAGAAAATATCTTCTATAAGTTTCTTTTCAATGCCGCTTCCTGTATCAGAAAAGTCAATTCGCAGCATATTGTTGTCTATCTTGTAGGCCTTTAGATTAATCTCTTTTCCCCATCCCGGGGTATTCATTCCGGCCGTTACCACCTCTTGTATTGCCTGGACGGAATTCGTACCTAAATTTACCAGGACTTGCTCTATTTCAACTTTATTAGCTCTAAGCCAAACGGGTTCTTTGGGAATATCTTGAATAAACGTAACGCCCTCATGCTTAATCTGCGGCTGCAGTATAGTAGCTAAATCATCCAGGATCCATTGGAGATTGACAGGAACCAGTTCTCCTGTGGTAGGCTTGGAGAATTCCCTAACTGCAGTAATCATCTTGGATATCCTCATGGTGTGGAATCTTGCTTTGTTAATTTTCTCTTTAAGATGATCCATTTTCTCCTTAGGGACATTTACAGCTACTTCATCAAGGGTCAATTCCAAATTATAAAGACACCCTAAAAGTGCCTGATTTGGATTATCTATTTCATGAGCCATATCAGCTATCTGCCTATCTAAAGAGGCGACTCTTAAAAGATGATGATGCTCTCTTTCCTGGGCGTAGAACTGGCAGTTCTCAATGGCTAAGGCGGTCTGGTTGGCAAGAAGGGTAAACTCGTTTACATCGCTCTGGTCGTATATCTGTCCTTTTGGTTTGTCTCCTAAGAGCAGAAAACCAATCATATTGCTGTCTAAGAAGCAGGGCACGGCTAAGCCGACCTTTAATTCTTGAGAATGGAGTTCCTCACCTATTAGGGGAAGTTTGGAGTTACAGAGATGCTTTGCCAGCGCTGAATCAAGGGCAAATTCACCGGGAAGACCTATCTCTTCTAACCTTGAACGCTTATGCTTTAGGATATACTTAGCTTGTTTTTCGTCTTTCAGGTACACCGCAGCCCAAGCCACCTTAACGATATCTACTACATTCAGCACGATCACCTTCAGGAGTTTATCCAAATCCTTGTTAAGCATCATCGTGGAGGAGGTGCTGCGCAAAGCCTGTTGGTAGGCTAATTGCACCTTACGGAGGACTTTTTCCGCCCGGCGCTGGAGGAAGAGAAAGATGAATGGGCCGGCGGTGGCAAGGATAACCGTAACCCAAGTAGCAATCTGCCAAGAACCATATTTATAACCTAAGACAAAAGGGATACCTAAGACAAAAAGATAAACAAAAATGAATATTCCTGCGCGAGTGAGAGCGAGATTAATATTAAGGAGACGAAAACGAAAGATCGCATAAGCTACTAAACCTATGTATAAGCTGATTGATATGTTTAAATAAGGGGGAAAATGGATATTATACCAACTAGGCCAATTCGTAGCTCCGCCAGCAAAACCCAAAATGGCAGATATAGTAAAATACTTAACCTGTTCGTGTTTTAGGCCGGTACATAGCCGTAAACCTTTCAATAACCAATAAAACCCATATAAACATTGCCAAAACCAAAATATCAAATAAATATGGAAAAAAACTGTGGGAGTTGGCCAGAAACCTAAATTAAACCTGGGTTCAAGGCGAGAATAAAATAAAGAGACTAAATTCAAAATAATAAATATAAGATTTATAACAGCGCAAATTCTAAGAAGTTTTCTCTTTTGTTCGATCAACCCAAGAAAATTAAAAACGAAATAAAGATAGGTTATATTTATTAAAATTATTCCCACAACTAGAATTTTAAACCAAAACAAAGCTTGATTTTCGTTCTTTGATAATTGCCATAAAAAATAACCTAAACTATAAAGAGCAACACTAAAATTTAAATTGGAAAAACTGATATTTAGCGGATTCTTTCTGTTTTTAAGTATAACAAAGATTGCTATAGAGATGCAGGTGAGAAAATTTATTAATCCGGTAAAACCTAAAAATGTCATTTTACATTATGTTGTTTAACAAATGTGAAATAAAATATGTCGTTAAATTCATCCACATCTGTTGATAAAGAGAAATCTTTTATCCCACAATTATAAAATAAATGCATAACCTCATCTTTGGTCCGAGGCACAAATTTCCAGTTACAAAACCAATCTGGTGGTAAGGGCGAAAATGTTTTTTCTTTATTCTTGTGAGTAAGAATTAATTTACCATTTTCTCTCGTAATACCATAGAAGAATTGCATAAATAATTTCAGAATCCTGTCTGGTAAATAATCAATTAGACCTATACTATACACTAAATCCTGCTTCTCAAACAAATCTACTAATTTATCATCTTTTATGAGGTTCATTATATCTTCTTTGACAAAATTGAATTTTGCGTTTTTGGTAAAATCTTTAAGAGCATCGAAAGAAAAATCTAAAGCCTCCTGATCCCAATCTAAACAAGTAAAAATTACTGTTTTGTCCTTAAATAAAGATTGCGGCAATTCTTTAATTTCTCGGCATGAGCCGCAGGCGATATCAAATATTTTTATTGCCTTTAATGATGAGTTTTGAATTTCCTTTCTAAGGATTTCGCGCAATTTATCCTTTCGATATCTCACTGCCACCGCATAAGGATTGCTCAAAAAATATTTATCAAAATAGTAGCCTATCCCACTTTCTGTCAATGTTCGGTTATTGTAGACCGTTTCCAGCATTAAATAATCTCCTGGATATCCACGAGGTTTTTCAAAAGCTCGCTTAACAATCGCACTTTTATATGCCCATGTGCCAACCAAAGACCTAAAATGCTCCTTGCTTTTATTTATTATTACCTTGTTATTAATCAATTCTTCCAGGCAGTATCCTTTAAGTAAAATTTGATTATTTAAATGCGCTATCTTCTTTTCTATTTCTTCGGAATAAGAATTACCCTTAGATAAATGAGAAATAATTTTGTTAACTTCGTTAGTATAATCGAGAATATCTCCCAAAAAGAAATTAGAGATATCTTCTTTAATTTTATTGTCTTTAATTTCTTTTAAAAGCTCTTTAATCTGGGTTTTAATCAATTCCTTTCTCAATGTAACCTTTTGAGCATCATTAAGTCCAATAAATTCTACGCCATAAGAAGAACTGCCATCTTCTAAATCTCGTTTCCAGACTAATCTCGCTTCTGTTTTTAATTCCAATTCATCATTGGTAAAATCTATTTTTAACGATATGTTTGGGCTGGAAATAGTTTCTACTGAATTTATACTCATTCCACTTTCGCTTAAATCAACAGATGTACCGGGGCTATTTCCCGAGATATCTACTTTCAAATTACTTTTTAAACGGGGGTATGATCTTTGTTCTGTGGGAATTCTAGACATAAAAATATCCTCCTCTTATCCGATATATCTCTTAACAGCGCTCAAGAAATCGAAACTATCAAATGGTTTATATATATAATACTTTACTTTCAACTCCATAGCCTTGTTATATTTTTCTAAATCTGCGTAACCGGTTATTAATATCTCTGGGATTAATTTTTTGTTGGACTTCTTTAGATAATCGCGGATATGCTGTATAGTCTCTATACCATCTAACTCAGGCATCCTAATATCAGAGATAATTAAATCGAAATCAGATTCTTTAATTTTTTCGATGGCCTCCTGACCGTTTTTTGCTATCACCAAACTGTAACCTTCTTTACTTAGTAACCTTTCCAGGCTTCTTCTAATCAATTCTTCATCATCAA
>JAPLLV010000035.1 GCA_026387405.1 Candidatus Omnitrophota bacterium | reverse complement strand
ATATGATACCTCGCGCTAAGTAAGACACCTGGCCCAGATGGCACGCCGCCTTATCGGATCGGCGGGTGCGCTGCTTTCTGCAGCGGAAATTGGGCCAGTGTTCGCTCACTGCGAAGGAGAGTAATTTGTATACGCGTAATGAGAAGATCATCCCGGTTTATATTGAAGAAGAGGTAAAGGATTCCTACCTGAATTACGCGATGAGCGTAATTGTAGGGCGGGCCCTGCCTGATGTGCGCGACGGCCTGAAACCGGTGCACCGCAGGATCCTTTACGCCATGCAGGAATTGGGGCTGGAGCATTCCAAACCCTACAAGAAATGCGCGCGTATCGTCGGCGAGGTGCTCGGTAAATACCATCCCCACGGGGACGTGGCGGTTTACGATACCTTGGTGAGAATGGCGCAGGATTTTTCCCTGCGCTACCCATTAGTGGAAGGCCAGGGAAACTTTGGCTCGATAGACGGAGATACTGCCGCAGCCATGCGTTATACCGAGGCGCGCCTGGCCTCGATCTCCGACGACATGCTGGCAGATATTGATAAAGATACGGTAAATTTCGGCCCGAACTTCGACTCCTCCTTAAAGGAGCCGCTTTTACTACCCGCTACCTTACCCAATCTTTTGGTGAACGGCTCAAGCGGTATCGCGGTGGGGATGGCTACCAATATCCCGCCCCATAACCTCAACGAGATAGTCGATGCGATCATCTATATCTTGGATAATCCCGAGGCCCAGATCAAAGACCTGATGCGTTGCGTCAAAGGCCCGGATTTTCCCACCGGCGGGGTGATCTGCGGCAAGGCAGGGATTAAAGAGGCTTATGAAACCGGACGAGGAAAACTAACCGTGCGCGCCCGGGCAACCGTTGAGCATCAGAAAAACGGGAAAGACCTGATCGTAGTTACCGAGATACCTTATCAGGTGCAGAAGGCCGCGTTGATCGAAGCCATTGCCGGGCTGGTAGATGATAAAAAGATAGAAGGGATCTCGGATATCCGCGACGAATCGGATAAAGACGGGTTGCGCATGGTGGTGGAGCTTAAGAGAGATACCGAGCCGCAGATCATCTTGAACCAGCTTTTTAAACATACCCAGCTTGAGACCACTTTCGGTATTATTATGCTGGCGCTTCTTGAGAATCGGCCGAGGGTTTTAAATTTGCGCCAGATCCTCGATGCTTATATCGAACATCGCAAGGTGATAATCCGCCGCAGGACCCAATTTGAATTGGATAAGGCCTTAAAACGGGCGCATATTTTAGAGGGCCTGAAGATCGCCTTGAAACACATTGACGCTATTATCAAGGTGATCAAGACCTCAAAGAGCGTAGAGCAGGCCAAAGAGCGCTTGATGAAGGAATTCGAGCTTTCCGACATCCAGTCTCAGGCGATTCTGGAAATGCAGCTGCAGCGGCTGACCGCACTGGAGCGGGACAAGATTGACGCGGAATACGCGGAATTGCTGAAGAAAATTGAGATCTGCCGCGCGATACTGGCCTCGGAGAAAAAGATAGAGGGGATCATCAAGGAAGAATTATTGGAGCTTAAAAAGAAATATGGCGACGAGCGCCGAACCGATGTTGTGGCAGAGGTAGAAGAGCTTGAGGTGGAAGATTTAATTGCCGAAGAGGATGTGGTGGTGACTATAAGCCACGGCGGGTACATTAAGCGCCTGCCGGTCAGCTCTTATCGTAAGCAGAAGCGCGGCGGACGCGGCGCCTCCGGTGCCGAGCTGAAAGAGGAAGATTTTGTGGAGCATTTGTTTGTCGCCTCCACCAAGGATTACCTGCTTATTTTTACCGACAAAGGCCAGGTGCACTGGCTTAAGGTTTACGAGATCCCCCAGGCCAGCCGTATCTCCAAGGGCAAGGCCATCGTGAACCTGGTGCAAATGGAGGCAGCGGCAAAAATAAGCTCCACTATACCGGTAAAGGAATTTTTACCGGATAAATATCTGGTAATGGTAACCAAAAACGGCAATATCAAGAAGACCCGGCTTGATGCTTATGGTAACCCGCGTAAGGCCGGGATTATCGGTATCACGCTGGAAAAGGACGACGAGCTTATCGGCGTGCAGTTAACCGACGGGAAAGAGGAGTTGCTGATCGGGACCCGGCAGGGTAAAGCGATAAGATTCACCGAAGAGAAGGTACGCGACATGGGCAGGGGTGCTAAGGGGGTGCGGGGCATTTCCCTGGCCAAGAAAGACGAATGTATAGGCATGGTGGTTCCCGCCAAAGATGTGCATATCCTGACCGTGACCAGCCTGGGGTTTGCCAAGCGTACCACTATTGATGAATACCGGCTTACCAGCCGCGGCGGCAAAGGCGTAATCAATATTAAAGTTACGGATAAAAACGGCGAGGCAGTCAGCCTTAAGACCGTCAACGATAATGATGAATTAATGGTGATCACCCAGAACGGCATATTCCTGCGCTGCGCGGTGAAGGATATCCGGGAAACGGGAAGGTCTGCCCAAGGGGTGCGTCTGATCAAACTCGACGATAATGACCGTGTCTCCTGCGTTGCCCCCGTTATTGCCGAGGAAGAAGAATAGATTAGTTAACTGTTAACCAACCCGTCCCCATCGTCTAGCCTGGTCTAGGACAAGAGCTTTTCAAGCTCTCGACCGGGGTTCGAATCCCCGTGGGGACACTAAAAAATCCTCAGCGTGCGCTATAAAACACTTTTAATTGCAGCGCTTCTAATCGGTATACTCGTTATCACCCTTGCCCAGTTTTCTATCCCAACCCTTTTTGATGCCGACGGTTATTACCATATCCGCATGGCCAAGTTCATCCGGCAGTATGGCGCGCACCTTAATTTCCACTGGGCCAGATATTCCATTTTTGCCGAGCATTTTGCGGATAAAGATTTTCTCTATCATATTTTGCTTATCCCGTTTACATTTATGGCCAACATCTTCTTGGGGGCAAAGATAGCTGCTGCGTTTTTTGCCGCAGGCCTGTACCTGGTATATTTTTGGCTGCTTAGGCGTTATAGCAATAGGCAATTGGTCGTGCCATTTCTTGCGGTATTCTTTATCGCGGCGCCCTTTTTATCTGCCTTGAGCCGGCCGAGGCCCATGATATTGATGATTGCGCTGACGCTCCTTTTTGTGCACTTCTTGATCCAGAGGAACTGGCGCGCGCTTATATTGATCACCGTTATGTACAGCCTGACCCATGTCAGCGGTCCTTTCTTATTGCCATTCGCCTTTATTTGCGAGTCGGTAAGATATATTGACGAGAAAAAATGGGAGATAAAGACTTTGTTGGCCACGGCTGCCGGGGTAATAATAGGCATACTTGTGCACCCGCATTTTCCCAATACCCTGCTTGTATTTTATCTTAACGCGGTATTGGTTCCGCTGTACGCCCTGAAGTGGGGTTTGGAGCTGGGCGCGGAATTCTTTCCCCTCTCTACCCGCGATTTTGTTTTGGGGTACCCCTTTATACTGATCGGGTTGATTGTATTAGCCGCCCTGGCCACGAGTAGCGGGGTCAAGATAAAAACGGCGACAAAAATCTGGATGAGCATAGCGGGATTTTTCTTTGTCTTTGCGTTTTTCTCCCAGCGGTATATTATCCACGCGTACCCATTGATACTGATTGCCGTGGCGGCGTATATATCTGACTGGTGGGACAGCCGGGGTCAGGCGCTCGGCGTGAGTCAGTATAAAAATTTAGCTAACCGGGCGTTGATCGTGATTGTAGGAGGCGGTTTTGCCGTTACGGGCCTGCACACTTACAATGCCTTTCGCGAATCGGCTCGTTCTGAAATGTATTATAACCTGCACTATGAGCGGATATCCAAATGGATGTCCGCCAACATTCCCCCGGGAGAATTAATATTTCATACCAATTGGTCAGACGGGCAGTATTTTATCGGCATGAATCCTCAGGATGACTATTTTGTAGTGCTGGACCCAATGTATATGTATTACCGGGACCCAAAGCAATATAAGCTATACCGGGACGTAGCCTTTGGCAGGGCAAAAGACCCTTACGCGGTGCTTAAGAATGATTTTGGCGTGCGTTACGGTTATGCGGGGAAAAATTACTTTACCGGTCTGATCGAACAGATCAGGCCCGATGCGCGCTTTGAGATATTGGCTGAAGACGGCTTGGGCCTGGTATTTAGATTAAGGTGACCTATGCAGGTTTATGCATAGGTCATTGCGAGCCCGCCACAGTTTGTGGCGGGCGAAGCAATCTCTTTTAGATTGCTTCGTCAGCACTGCGTGCTTCCTCGCAATGACAATTATTGGAAGGTTATATGTGTGGAATAATCGGATACGTAGGGGATAGGCCGGCGCAGGAAATATTATTGGCCGGATTGAAGCGCCTGGAGTACCGGGGCTATGATTCAAGCGGCATGGCCACTATCGTTCTTGGCAAACAGGGTATTTCCATTAGAAAAGCGCCGGGAAAGATCCATGCCCTGGAAAAGCTATTAAAGACAAAACCGCTTTCCGGTACAATCGGCATTGCGCATACCCGTTGGGCAACGCACGGCGCCCCGAACCAGGTGAATGCCCACCCGCATCACGATTGTAAGAACAGCCTGGCCATAGTGCATAACGGGATAATTGAAAATTTCGAGTCTCTTAAGGCCTCACTGATTAAAGAAGGTCATATCTTTCGCAGCCAGACCGACACCGAGGCGATCGCGCACTTAATAGAAAAATTTTATAAGAATGTGCCCCTTGAAGAGGCGGTGCGCAAGGCCTTAAAATTACTGGCGGGCACCTTTGCCCTCGGCGTCATTGCTCAAGAGGAACCAGGAAAACTGGTGGGGGCCCGCTCTGGGAGTCCTTTGATCGTAGGGATAGGCGCAGGTGAAAATTTTATCGCCTCGGACGTTGCGGCAGTTCTGGCATCGACCAAAGACGTTATTTTCCTGGAAGAAGACGAGGTTGCGGTTTTGACAAAGGATAAAATAATCATAACCGACCTTCAGGGGAATCCGGTGAGCAGAAAAACCACGCGGGTGAGCTGGGATATTTCCCAGGCGCAGAAACAGGGCTTCGCCCACTTTATGCTTAAGGAGATTAACGAGCAGCCGGGGATTATAGAAAATCTCTTGAGCTCCAGGATAGATAAGGATACGCACAAAATTATTTTTAAAGAGCAGAACATCCCTGAAGAGAAGTTAAAGAATATAAAGAACATTTCTATTGTTGCCTGCGGAACGGCATACCACGCCGGCCTGGTAGGTAAATACATACTGGAATCCATATGCGAACTTCCTGTGTGCGCGGATGTCTCAAGCGAATTTCGCTATCGCAAGCTGCTTATTGATAGCGATACCCTGGTTATCGCTATAAGCCAGTCCGGAGAGACCGCGGATACCCTCGCAGGGATTCGTCAGGCCAAAAAGCTGGGGGCCCCGGTATTATCGATCTGCAATGTCCTAGGTTCAACCCTGGCCAGGGAGTCAGACGGGGTTATCTACACGCACGCCGGTCCGGAGATCGGGGTGGCCTCTACCAAGGCATATACCGCGCAGCTCATATCGTTGTATATCCTGGGATTCTATCTTGCCGGGATACGCGATACCTTGCCCCGGGAGAAGGTCAATAAATATCTAGAGGAGTTAGGCAGAGTGCCCAGGCTTCAAGGGCAAGTCCTGAAGAATCAGAAGGCAATAGCCGCGCTGGCCAGGCGCCATTCGCACCTGGGTTCATTCTTATTCCTAGGCAGGAACATTAATTATCCTTCAGCCCTGGAAGGCGCCTTAAAGCTGAAAGAGATTTCTTACATTCCGGCTGAAGGGTATGCCGCCGGGGAGATGAAGCACGGTCCCATTGCCTTGATCGATGAATATCGCGCAGTGGTCTGTATTGCCCCGGAATCAAGGGTTTACGAAAAGATGGTCTCTAATATACAGGAGATCCGCGCCCGCAAAGGTAAACTGATTATTATCGCTACCGAGGGAGATGTCCAGGTAAAAAGCCTAAGCCGCGAGGTTATCTATACGCCAAAGATCGACGAATTTTTCTCTCCTTTAATCGTGGCGCTTCCCCTGCAGCTGTTGGCGTATCATATTGCCGTAAAGCGCGGCTGCGATGTGGACCAGCCGCGGAATCTCGCGAAATCGGTCACAGTAGAATAGCGTATAGCGTGGAGCGGATAGCGTATAGTGAAGACCAAAAGCTTTAAAGATTTGATAGTCTGGAAGAAAGCATATACTTTAGTTATTGAAATCTATAGGGTCTCTAAAGTTTTCCCCAAAGATGAAATTTATGGGTTATCTCAGCAGATGAGGAGGTGCTCAGTGTCAATTCCATCCAATATCGCTGAGGGCTACGGCAGATATTTTGATAAAGAATATAAGCAGTTCCTTTCTATCGCTTATGGTTCACTATGCGAATTAGAAACTCAGTATTTGCTATCAATTGATTTGGGCTATACCGATAGC
>JAPLLV010000032.1 GCA_026387405.1 Candidatus Omnitrophota bacterium | reverse complement strand
GTTGCGCAGTCAGCCGAATGCCTACCTGGGGGCACAGGCGGATGTGGGGGCCAATGCGGCGAAAAAGGGAAACGTCCCCTTTTCTCCCTTTTCTGCAGAAGGTTCCCCTATTAGGGCGTCGTCCCCTATTCTCAGCAGGTTGAGAAAACTTAAGGCAAAACTTAAGAACAGGGAAATATTGCCCAAGAGTCTTTTTAAGCCGCTTGCCGGAGTGGCGCGTTTCTGGCTGAATAACATCGGCGACCCCTTTAGATTCTCCAATTTACGGATAGGCAGCAAAGAAATGGAACGAGAGGTTTTGAAGTTCTGGGCGGGTTTGTATGGCATGGCAAAAGAAGAAGATATGGCCGGACAGGTAACTCTGGAAAGAAGCGAGGCTAATTTCTACGCGCTTTTGATCGCCACCAAACGTTTTCGCAAGACCGGCGTGGTTTATTTAGCGGATGAAACCGACGACACCATTACCAATTCCTTAGTCGCGTTAGGGATCGGCAAAGAGAGGATAGAAATTATCGGAACTTCAGAAAACGGAGAGATCAACTACGTTGAATTAGCAGAAAGAGCAAGAAAACATCCGGGCCAACCTGCAATTGTCTGCCTGAATATGGGTAGGGGAAAAGGCGCTATTGATGATTTGCATAAGGTCAAGGGTATATTGCGGGAAAACGGGATTACACGAACGCATCTCCATTATAATGCTTCTTCTTTAGGGGCAATGTTACCTTTCTTGGGCAGCGCTGCCCATCCTGGCTTTAGAGAAGGCCTGGACAGTATAGCTATTCCCTTGGGTAGATTTCTTAATACTCCTTTTCCCTCGGCAGCAGTAGTCTTGACCAAGAGAAAATGGGCAGATAAATTCGAGCAGCAGGTACAGTATGTAATTTTAAGCGATACGACTATTTCCGGCTCCCGCAGCGGCCATGCCCCACTTTTGTTATGGTTTGCCACAGAGATACGCAATAGAGAACCCGGTTTAAAGAAGGAAAGCGAAAGGGCTCTTGAGATTACCAGGTATATTGTGGATACGCTTAATGGAAATGGAGGCACGGCCCGGACTACCCATGCGTATTCCAATACTGTAGCCATACCGAGGCCATCCGCAGGGTTAATCAAAAAATGGGATTTATCCTGTCAGGGGGAGGAAGCCTATTTTGAAGTAATGCCTTCTTTAAGCAACCGCCAGATCGCCGATTTTATTAAGGACGTGCTGGGGAAACGGGTGGTCAGAAAAATCCCGGTCAGGATTTCTCCTGCGCTGGAATTTAAAGTTTCCCGGGAGATCCGAAGGCAACTAGCAGATAAGGCAAGGGTGTTATCTGACGATGCGCGTCACTACCTGGGATTTCCTGTTGAGGCGGTATCCAGAAAGAAAACGCAGCGCTGCTTAAATGATTTCTTAAGGTATGATCTAAACAGTGAAGATACACAGGCGTTTGCAGAGGAAACCCTAAGATTCTTTTTTAACCTGTATCGTCTTCCTGTATCAGAAGCCTATGGCAGGTTTACCAGAGGCGGTACTTGGGGAAATCTCGCCGGCATATTTACCGGAAGGCAACTCTACCCTGACGGCATCCTTTATTATTCCGAAGACGCGCATTATTCCATCCGTAAGATAGCCCTTATCCTGAATATGCAGGCAGAATGTATCCCGAGCTTACCCCATGGTGAAATAGATTATTCCGCATTAGAGGAGAGGTTAATAAAGAACCGGGTCCGGCCGGCCATTTTCTGTTTAAATATCGGTACGACCGTGAAAGGGGCAATTGATAAAGTGCAGGAAGTCATCCGGATTTTGGAAGACAATAAGATTAAGCGGTATTATATTCATTGTGACGCGGCGCTATTCGGCCTGATCTTGCCTTTCTTGAAAGGTGCGCCGGAGATCAGTTTTGCCCAGGGCATTGACAGTATTTCTGTTTCAGGGCATAAATTCGGCGGCTCTACTCTGCCCAGCGGCGTATTCTTATGCCGGAAAAAATACATTGAGGCTGACGATAACGCGAAGGCAGTGATTGAGCGATTATTCAGCACAGACAACGGCCATATCCCGCTTTTCTACTGGTATCCTATAATGAGCCGGGGGCATAAGGGGCTGGAGCAAAAAGCAGAGGCGTGCCTTCGCAATGCCCTTTACCTATACAACCAGTTGAAGGAACTAGATTATCCTTGCGGCCTTAATCCATTCTCCAATACCGTATTATTCCGGATGCCTTCTTCGAGGCTGATAAAGAAATGGCAGTTAGCCCCGTATAGCCCATTTGCCCATATTGTCGTGATGCGGCATGTCGTACCGCAAGTAATTGATATTTTTCTGCAAGATTTAAATTCGGATAAGCCGGCAGCAGTCCGTCTTTTAGATGCAGAGAGGCGCGTGCTGAATGCGATGAGGCCGTCCACCACCGCGCCTGCGCTATCGGCTAAGGCCATGCCTGCCGCCGCAGAAGACAATACGCCGGCCATGACCGAAGATTGGCAGGACAAATACGATGCTGCCCCCACCTTGAAAGAAAAACTCTGTATCTCTCTCCGGCGCGCGCCTAAGGCAGAGGAAATAGATTTCCATAACCAGCAAACCACGCTTGAGCAGTGGTTGGCCAAGCATGAGTCCGGGGCAGAAGCTGAGTTACGCGCTTTGCGGGCCAGGATAGACAGGGTCAAGGCGTTTTTAACCGCGCTATTTGGCACCTCTTTGGGCAAATGGCTTGGCTTACGTTGCGCAATCTTCCTGCACTGCTTATTTAACTTGAGCTTTGAAATCACCACCCGCATCAGCAATCCCCTTAAAGATTATCTTAAAGAAACCTTTCCCGCAATCCCTGCTTTTGCCAAGCTGCAACCCGCACCTGCCTATGCGGCAATGGCGGGAAACTCAGACAGCGGAAAAGGAAAAGAAAGAAAGGCCGGCCGCACAGCAGGGTTTTTTGATATAGCAGCTATGGCTGAAGATATCATGCGGCGTGGGCAGAAGCAGGCTGCCGCTGCCGGCGTCATACAAAACAGTACACCGGCTGACCATATCAAAATAGAGGCATTCTGGGGGCCGCAACGCACACCAGTGCGGCTAAAAGAAGAGAATCAAGCCACTCCTCCGTCATTAACGCTATGGCGCAGGATTCCGGATGCGCTTATTGCCCTGCGAGATTGGTGCGGCACGGACATGCTTAATTTTCTTGTTGACATCTTTATAAGGGAGGAGGTAAACGATAATGTCCTGCGGGAATATCCTGCTCATTTACGTGCACATGCGCTAAGCCTTAAAAAGGAAATAGATGCAGCGAAAATGATAGACGGTATAGGCGTATTCGAGGCTATCGTGCAGCATTTAAAAGGCAAAGAGAATGACTATGCGCCGCTTCTTGGGTACCTGAATCATATTATAACTGCGCAAGGCAGAAACGAACGTCTGGCCCGGCAGTATAAAGGTATGCCGGCCATCGCCAACAGGCGTGAACTCCACCGTATCGAATTGTGGTCTATAAAACAGGGCAATTATAGCAGCGTATTTCAGGTGCAGGTGGTTCTTAGAAGCGGCTCCCGCATCCGTTTTGCAGTCAATGCCGCAAGCGATATGCATGATGCAGCCAAAGGATTGCGGCGCGCATTTTCTTCTCTTCAGAAGAGATATCGGCACAATCCGGGATATATTTCCGAACCCTTTGCTCTGGAGGAACAGGATATCGCGACCGCTTATGGCAGGCGCACGGTCACCCTCATGATGAGCGAATGGCTCGATGACTTCTATGAGTTGCATCTCGAGTTTTCTTCAGGTTCGGACTTTACCGTGTGGCGGTACGGCGATGAGAGAGACACGGTTGCTATTCCCACAAACGAGGCAAATCAGATATGGCAGACCATGATTAAAATCCGCACACTGTATTCCAGGGTTTGC
This sequence comes from Candidatus Omnitrophota bacterium, assembly GCA_026387405.1. Taxonomy (GTDB): domain Bacteria; phylum Omnitrophota; class Gorgyraeia; order Gygaellales; family Profunditerraquicolaceae; genus JAPLLP01. Next base: position 44,918 of record JAPLLV010000032.1, on the reverse strand, counting down.
GGGGATAAGGCGGAAGTATTTCAGGCACGGGTAAATGCCGGAGATTTCGTCGGAAGGCGGTTTTCCGACGGGACCTGGGAGGTGATGGTGGTTTGGTGCGAAGATGACGGGGAGACGAGCAATACCGTTGACGACTTTGTATTAAATACCCTCTTGCAAGGAGAAATTGATTTTATCCTTGATGAGCCGGTACGCACACCGCGGAACTGGTGGAGGTATTTTGACTTGGCGATCCCGGCTTTTGTCAGGGGATGCCGGGAGGCAGGGGTTGCGCAAGAACAGGTACAGGAGATGCTTGCGCATGTAGCAGAAGAGACATTGCCCCGTATATGTGCGTATCCGGATAACGCCGGTTCGCTTCGGCATTTTCCAGGGGAAAGCCGCACTATCGTTTTAAGTGCGCTTGCTCAGTTACAAAATGCGCTCAATCAATACTTAGAGGCTCAAGATGCCCTGCCGGCAACCGTATCGCCGCGTTTTATCCTCAGGCAAAATCAACAGGCAGGGACGAGGTATGCAAACTATTTCAGCCGGGCAAAGCTTGACCGCTATGCGCGCGGCCCGGATAACGCATTCCCCGAAGGCAATCCTATCAATAGCGATATCCGCAGGGCCTTTAAATACGGGATGCCCTGTCTTGTTAGGCCTAACGGTCAGTGGGAAATAGAGATTAACCTGCCGCAGCAAAGGTTCTTAAGCTGGTATGAAGCCAAATTTGCGCTGGCGGGCGAAAAGCGGCTTTACAATGATCTGAATGTCAATACCTTTGATAGGGGATACCGGCACGCCCTAATGCTTCTTTTGCTTGTTGACACGGACTTTGCGCAAAACTTTCTAAGGGACTTATCTGCACTCGGTAACAGTCGCTGCCTGGCATTCCTGAATGCCTTTAACGATACCTTCGATATCATCCCGCATCCCATCAACCGGAAATGGCTTGATGATAGTGCGAATTGGGAAGAGGTCAAGGCCCTTTTAACGATATTAGGCGCAAAGTATATCTCGGGTTTTGACGAGGACAGGATTTTGCACCCTATTTATGATAAAGATAAGGAAATCTGCTCCATCATCGAAGAGAGAAATGTAAACAGGATCCTTGATGCCTACGGCCTTAACCAGTATGCACTGATTAATCTGGATACCGAACAGATCGAATGGGCGCTCCGCGTAGATAGCCACCCCAGGCGATTGCATCGGGTTATATATTGTCAGCGAGAGGAAGATATAAATTTCTATGGGGATTTACAGAGAAGAATTCTCCGGCAGCAGGGCCTTGAACGCGGCAGCGAAAATCCTCCGGTAACTGTCGAGATAATATTTAAAATCACGGAAGAATGGGGGGTGTATGTGCCTTATTTCTTGCCCCTGCGAGAGATCGGAAATGCGATAGCGCGCGTCTTTGCTCAGGATGGCGGCAGATTCTTAATCCAGGTTTTATCCAAGATTGAGAAAAGAGAGGTTTCATTTAATGAAATCGCGCAGCCGATCTTCGTTGAATATGAGAACGAAGCAGGGCAGGAGGGCATCTTTAAGGTCAAGGCGAGGGTATCCGGAGAGTGGCGGAATTTTTGCCTGGCTGTCGCTAAGGTGGACACGAACAATAGGAAGACAGCCAGACAATACGAAGAAATGTCGTCTTTATATGATTTCAGGCCGCAGTATCTCCCCCAGCAGTATGCCTTAGACATGGAAGCGATTGCCACATTCGGCCCTCAGGGGCCGGTGAATGAACTGGCGATAATTGCCTGCGAGTGGAAGAACGGCTCGGAAATAAATTTTATTTCACGCAAGATGATTAAGTATCTTTACCTGCGAGCGGATGAGTCTAAGGGGATTTCTTCGGAGGGAGAAGCAGCAGGGGTGATTTTGAATGAAGAAGATTTTGTGCCCATACCGGATGAGGAAGGAAGCCGGATTAAACAGGAGATTGTCAAAATCCAAACCATATATTTTGATCCCAAGAAAGGTAGAGGCATTCTTGATCGAAGGTACAATGCCGGGGATTTCATATACAATCCCCAAACGCGGGAAATCTATCTTGTAGCAGTACGCAGGACCGAAGGCTTTTTTAAGCCGGAAGATACCGTGCCTATTCCCGGCCGCACCAATGAAGAGGTCAATATACGCGTTTTCATGCATACATTATTCTCTACCGAAACCGTAACGCAAGGTATTCACAGGGTACCTGTGAATCTCCAGCAGGATTATACCGTTACTATTTTTACTCCGGAAGAGGTGCTCTTGGGGATCCAGTGGGGATTGGTAGAACTTCATGGGCAGGATAAGGGTTTGCAGGAATTCCAGAGATGGCTTGAGCTGTATGTGCGGTTATCCGAGGGTTGTTGCGAGCGTTGCCGGAAATACACGCCGATTGTCTGCGAATGGCTTGAGTGTATAAGGAAGGCATCGGGAAAGCAAAGAGGGGATACCCGTGGTTCTTTGCCTGCCATGCTGCCGTTTTCGCAAGTGATCTTTGGATTATTGATGGCGGCTGCGGGATTGTGCGGAGCAGTGGCCCTGTGGGCGGTGTCTGCTACCTTATTGATTGCCGCAGTCCTTTGGCTAACCCTTGGCGTAGGGCTTATAGAAGAGGCCTTCCGTGACCCCCGTATTCTTAAGTTTCCCCTGTTGTATAGATGGTATCTGCCTCCCCAGCTATTTAAGGCCGCGCATCATAACCATCCGGAAATTGTCACATTCACCGATGCTACGGAAGGCGTTTCCTATAAGTGGCGCGTATTGGCCCATGCCTGGCACAACTGGCTGTGGCTTTTAGGAAAGCGCCGTGTGCCGGCAATGGCGGATGCTTCGGAAGCTTCCCCAGTTCCCGCAGAAGCTAAAAAAACAGAAACGTCCCCAATTTCCGTAAATTTGGAAGTTAAATATTCGGTCGTATATGGCCCTGAACGTAAGGCCTACGTTCCCGGATGCAGCTATTTATTGTATCCTTCGCGCACTTTAAGCAGGGTTGCTAATAATACCGTAATGTCGCTGGTTTCTTACTTAAAGATGTGGGATTTCCCGATTTTTCTTGATAAGCTTGCTGATTCTGCCGATGGGAGGGCGGCTATTCTTGAGTATTGCCACTGCCCGGAGGCGATTGCTGAGGCAGGCCGCCTTAAGTCAGCGGTTAACGAAGCGCACATGATAAGCACGCGCATGGCAGTTGAGGCAGTAATCAATCATCTTAAAGGCGACAAGGGAGACTCTGCGCCCTTACTGGATTACCTTAATAATTATATCTTAAATGTTGACGCACATAACCCAAGGATGGCTAAGGAATATCGCGGCATCGGGCAGGTAAGTAATACAAGTGAAATTGAAGAAGTGGAGGTATGGTTGGTTAAGAGAGGATACTATACTACGGTTTTTAGAGTAATGGTTTTATTGCGATCGGGAAAAGCGGTATATTTCACGGTCAATACTGCCATGGATTTGCGCGATGCGGCGTGCGCCCTGCCGCGCGTTTTTAATTCTTTGCAGCGTCATTACTCGTTTAACCCCGGATACGTTATCGAACCGTTTAAGCTTGGTATCGGAAAGTATATTTCCTGGAATGGCGAAGAATACGTTCCGCTTATGGTAAATGAATGGGTTGAAGGATTTCATGAATTACACTTGAGTGAAGATACCGGAGCGCGTATCCGGGTGCGTTATGGTCAGGACGAATCAAGTGGCGCTCTTCCCGAGAGAGAAAGCGATAGCATCTGGAAAACGATTGCTAAGTTACGAGCTATTTATTCTGATCTGCCCGCGGATTGCGGGAATGTATTGCAGGCCCATGTGTGCGCTGGAGATTTTGTCGGACGCCAGAATGTTGACGGAGTGTGGGAAATTATAATTATCTGGACCCAGGATAATGTTAACCGCACATATAGCCGTGGCGATATGATTATTAATGCCTTGTTGCAGGGAGAGTTCGATTTTATTACGGAAAATCCGATCTTTGATTGCGAGATATGGTGGGATCGCTATGATCAGGGCATAGTTGGTTTTATAGAAGGCTGCCGCGAAAGACGTTTGAGTATTGAGCAGGTTCATGGTATGTTGCGCGATTTTAGAAATAGTTTCTTGTCGAATATCATTGCGCATCCTTACTCTTATCCTGTGGTAGCGCGGTTTAAAGAAGACAATCGTGAAGCGTTGATTGCGAGATTGAGAAGTTTACATACGGCGGTGGCTTCTCATCTTGCTATCCCTGCGCCACCCTTCGTCCCCGCCATGCTGCCGGAGTTCCGGGCGTGGTACGAGTGGGTGAAGAGCGAGACATGGAAACGCTGCATCGCTGTTGTGATCGCCCCCCGGGTTGAAGAAATCTTGCTCTGGGTATTCCCATCTTTGAAAGAATGGCTTATTCGGCATCATCCGCCTAAAGATCAAGAAAAAGTACGGAAGCTTGTTGAGCGCATTCAGAAAATGGAGTCGCTCCGTGGACGCATTCTCTGGCATGCCGCCAATAACCGCCGCTGGCACAACGCCGTGGTTGCGAAAATGAGGACGTATCATCTTTCGGCCTGCCAAGCGAGCGAGCAAGTGCGCAACAAGCGCGGCCTGGTGGCGCTGATAGCGGGCAACGGGTCAACGGGGAATGAAACCCCGTCGTCGGTTCCCAATAGTTTCACGTATGTGTTTTCTTATCAGGATACTCAAAAGCAAAGCCATGTTTTCAAAATTTTAGTGGATGTCATTTTGTTTCCAAACAGTTGCCGTTTCGAGATGACTGTTCATTGGGGCGCTATTCTGGTTTACAGGATTACGTTTGATTGGGAAGAATCATTCCTATCTTTAGGATGCTGTCGTTTTGGTCTTTGGGGCTTTGATCAGAAGCTCCCAGACATTTTAAGGGAATTTTATATTCCAATGAGTTCCGAGGATCAGAAGGAATTTTTATACCAATGGGCACGGTTTATACAATTTCAAGTTCCGGCAAAGCTTATCGAAAAGAATTGTTTTGTTCTCGCCGCAGAAGATGAAATGTCCTGCCAGGAGAGAATAAGGGTGGGTTATGTTGCTCCGGACATCGCAGACATCTTTGCTGATTGTGCTAAAGCAGATCGCGCAGAAACGATTGTTATTTTTGAGGGAAGCGCATGTTTGTCCGGGCATTTGGTCAGGCACGGTATTGTCGCGAAACTCCTCTACGAGCACGAGGCCGCAAAATATATCACGGAGGGAATTTGGGTCAAGAAAGTGAAAGAGCTGTTACCCGGTGCCAACGTCTATCTTTGGCACGCGGACCATATTTATAAGGTAAAGCGGGAAGATGCTTATCAATTGACGGAGGAAGAAAAAAGTTCTGGCGTCGTCAATCCCGCGACCTTACCTTTCGGTCAGTTCGTTCCGCTTCATTATGTTCTCGGGCAAGTTAAGGATCAGGACATTTTTGGGGCAGAGGAGGCCAGCGAACCTTCACCCGTGGGGGCCAATGATGCGGCGAAAAAGGGAAACGTCCCCTTTTCTGCATGGGCACAGGGTATTGATTGGAGCGCCGCGCTGAACAAGAGGGTTGCCGGGGAATTAAGAGATATTAAAGCGGAAGATTTTATTAGAGAACTTTTAAAGAAAATTGGCGATAAGGAGTTTGTTTCGGCAAAGGACTTAGCCAGATGGCTAAGACAGCCCGAAAACAAAATCAGGGGTTTAGGAAGTATCTTGGCAAAATGGTTAGCTGATGACGTCTTTGAATACTTGGCAAGGATAAGAAAGAAGAAAGAAGAGGATGTTGCGGCCGAGAGAAGAATGGCAATGAGCGGGTTTAATCTGGACATATCAGCAGTCGGCTTTGTCCCCGAACGCGTCACACATACGCCGAGGGTTTTTCACCAGCTATTTTTTGGTGAGCCGTCACGCCAACCCTCTCTCAGCGACACAGAATACGACCGTGTCCTTGCAGCGAGCTATGCCTTGAGGCACATCCGGAATTCAGGGATTTTTGCAGATTGCGGATTTGCCTGGTTGAATAACCGGCCGGAAATATTAAATGTGCTTTTTGGGTTAATTGACATCGCCTGCGTGAGTGATGCGATAAACGAGGAATTGCGCCTTAGGGTAGAACGGCTATTTTACTATGTAAATAGTATGATTAATACCGACCTGCGCATTGAGCCGGTATATGGCAGCCGTTATCTTATTTTTGACGCTGCGGCTATCAGGCACCGCGCCTTGAGCAAAGGTTTTGACCGGTATCCAGAACTCTACTCAGCCAAAGAAAGGGAAGCGGCCAGACATGACATAGGATTGGTGCTGTCTATGTATATGGACTTAATTAGAAATAGAGGGTTTTTCATCGACCAGATAAATTTACAAAATGCACACACCGAGAAACTAGAAACTACAGTTGGGTTGGTAAACAGAGTGGTGAATGGTGAGCAGCTAAAGCGCAGAGTCAGAAACCCGATAATCAGTATTGCTTTTCCGACTGCGCGCGATGCTTGTGCCTTGGAGAAATGTATAAGAAGCCACTTATTTGCCATCGAGGAATTCGGCCATGAGTTTCCGACGGTTTGGGTTTTTGACGATTCCTATGGCCAGGCAGCCAGTGATAAGCAAGAGATGCTGAGACGTCTGGGCGGGGAGTTTGGTGTGGCAATACGCTATGTTGGCAACGTAGAAAAAGCAAGATTTCTTGAGCTTCTGGCCATGGATGAGCGCATAAAGGCGCACGGCTTAAGTTGCGATGATTTAACCAGGATTTTCTTCCCGCCAAATAAGTTCGGCTCAAACCGCAACTTCGTGCAGTGTTACCTTTCAGGAAAGATATATTCTACAGTTGACGATGACTCTTACGCTGAGGTTACGCTGAACAAGACATTCTTATCCAGTGCATTCAAACAGGCCCTTTTACTTCAGGCAGGGCTTTTTGTTTTCATCTATAGCGATATCGCTGCAATTGTTGAGAGGGATAAGGAGAAGTTCAGGAGATGCTCGTCGTTACTGCAGGCACAGCTTGAGACAAAAGGCAGTGTTGAACTCAGTGTATATTTTCCTCTCTTGCAGGTTCTCTACGCCGACTTCTCCCATGAGATTAATCTCAGCGAAAAATTACCCCAATGGGTGATGAAGATAATTGAAGAGAAACGAATTGAGACAAGAGAATTTTCATTTGGCTCAATGCGGCTTTTGAAGCACGCCTTTGCCTTACCCTGGGAAACCCGGGATGATATGACACTTCCCGTTGATGCATATGGTATCCATGGTAATTCTATAGCCAGGCCCACCCAGGAAATAGCCGGACTGCGGATAAAGTGGGACGAAGGCAATGCTGTATGTCTTGATGATAAACCCGCAGAGGGAGTAGTTGGGCTGGTCTCTAACTACTGTAATCTTGCGGGAGCAGGCTCGGTCTATCACGATGTTAATGCATTCGCCGAAACAGGAGATATTAACTGCCTCACTGGTATCCGAAAGCGCACCGGTATCCCCTATGTATTATTAGACTGGGTAAGTGGACGCTTCCGGCTTAGTACAACTACCATGACCACCATTGATAACCGGCCTTCGTCCGGTCTTCTAGTTCCCGGCATGATTGATAGCCAATGTTTAGGTTGGGTTATTCAGCGCGGTCAGCGCGCAATGAAACTTTTTTGCCCCCGGATAGCGCTTGACCACCTGCGGAGGCAATCTCACCTGCGCCATAACGGGTCACAAGGTTTAACCTATGATGAAGCCCGTAGTATAGTCAGTAAACTTATTGATGAGACTGTTCTTGCTGCGGCAATGCGCGTTTATTTTGATGGTTGGTCCTTTAATGAGATGTTATATGATTTTGCTCACGATATGCTTGGTTTATACTACGACTTAGTGACCATGTTAGGAGAATCCAAAGTGAGAAAAACAGCGCTGCCTAATCTTATGCCGAATGTGCGGCAGGCAGGCGAGACATTAATCAGAGCTTTACGAGATGAGCTGGGAGGTTATCCTTTCCCCGTGGAAAGCCAGATACTCGCTCTTAATGCAGCAAAGGCAATAGGAGGAGCTGTTCCTATTGGTTCCCACGATTTTATAAATCTATTCCTTGCCCAAGAGGGCGTAAGGCAGATGCTGGAAGGACTTATCCAAGTTCAACTGGATAAGATAAAAGAGGTTGAAAAATATCAATTGGATGTGCATGCCGCAAGCAGAAGAATACGGGATGCCGGCGCCTTGCCGTTTCTAGTAAAAGACGGTTCTATTAATTCCGTCTCCACGCCGCCAGCCATGCTGCCGCGCAATCGCAAAGATTTCGTTGACTTTCTTAAATCTATTGAGGGATTGTCGGTTGAAAAGCATGATCAACGGGTAAAGGAATTTTTATTAGTTTTATCTATGGATGAAGAGATATGGCGTACCGGGGAAGGTAAGGCGCGCATAGACTCAAGAATGTTTGTCAAGGCGCACGGCAAATTAAATAAAGCGCAAAAGCAGGTATTAGAGAAGTTCGCAGAAATAACCGATAATATTTTTGAGGTTGAGTATGACCGGGCAAGATTAGAGATGATGAGATGTTTATCGGGAGAAGATTTAGAAAATGCTGCCCGGGCTGAAGCTATTTTCGCGGTTGCTAAGATCCACGCTGCTTACAACTGGGCAGTGTACAAAAAGAATCCGGAACTTTTGCCGCCGGAATTCAAAGAAGCTTTTGCCGAATTTCCAGATGTTATGGCGATGGCGGAGCAAAGTAAAGTAAACAAGGGGGACAGTTCTTCCGTCACTCCTTCTGTGCCAACGGCTCAAGAGGAAACGGTCCTGAAAGACACGCCAGCCTCTTCAGCGGCATTATCAAAACAGTCACCAGAATCAATTTCTCCGCCGGGTGATTTTGAGAAAATAAAGCCGCGGGCTTTTAAACATAGTATCTTTTGGCAATCCGGGCTTTCATGTCATTATAACGGAGTCATCCCTAACATGCTTTATAGATTTATTGAGGGTGACGTGAATCGGAAGAAGCCGTACTTTGTTAACAGGGATGTATTGATAATAGGACTTGAGACAATTTTAACAGCCCCATTTATTTTTGAACGAGGCGCCAGACGTATAGCTGCGGTGGACCCCAATAAGGATGTTGTTGCTTTAACCCGTCTTAACCTTAAAGAGGTTGCCATGGGCCAAGAATGGGTCGTTGAACAGGCCCGGTCATTTTGTGATATTGCAGAGACAACAGGAATTAAAGGGCGTCAGTTCGATTCGATATTGCTCAATTTAAAATATTCAAGAGACGATCTGGTATGTCTAGACGATAACCCCAGTGTTATCAATGAGGCGCTTGCAAGCTTAAGGCCTTTGTTGCGGCAGGATGGAAGCATATTCTTCTTCGTGAGCACTTATTATTCTGAGTCACAACGATATTGGGATGTGGGCAGGTGGTCAATTTCCTTGCGAGAAAGAGATTGGTTATCAGAAATCATAGATGAAGATTCCGAATTTCTTATTGATTGCGATCAATTTTTGCTAATAAGAATATCTCAAGTGATTTTTTCCGAAGCATTAGAAATGCCGGAAAGGGGTATAATTCGGAGGATTGGAGGTTCTGTTGTCTCTCTTCCTGATTCTCGGTTAGCCGGATTCATGCGATTATGCAAGAAAATACCGATAAAGAATAAATTTAAACCAAGTGAGGATCTGGAATATTCAAAGCAAGAAGACCTTGATTTACCCGATTTGTACTATATCGGTAGCGGTTATTCTAGGGGGCCTACTATTGGTTTTACCGGCACAAGGACGGTAAAACATTATCTTATTGCCGAGTTTACGCGGTCTTTGGCAAAAGTCCTATCTAAAAATAAAGTAATAGTCGCCGCTTGTTTTGTCCCGGGTATCGATATGGAAGCACATTTAGGTGCGATGGCCGCCAACGGCGTTACTGTAGCCGCGGTGCCTGATATTTTGGATTGGCCATATTTTGATTTCGACGGTTGGGCAGGCGGTAGCGGCAGAGAAGATAAAGTATCACTATTAGAAAGAAGGTCTCTAGTAACGAGCATTCTTAGAAATGGATGTTTTATTTCTGAACATGCCATCAAGCAAAACGATTCTGATGAAGTGAGGCATAGAAATGTTTACAAAAGGGACAGGATTGTGAGCGGTTTATCAGATGTCGTTATTGTAGTAGAAGGAGATAAGGACGGCGGTACCGTAGACACGGGGTTACGCGCGTTACTGCAAGGTAAAATAGTTTATTTGATTGATTGGCGGAAAATAAGAGGTATGGGATGGGATAAAATTAATAAAGGCGCATTTGGACAACTTGAACAACTCAGGGGTTTATTGCTTAGCGATAGAGAACTTAGTGAATTTGGAAGCAGGATAAAGATATTTCCTTCCCGGGCAATCAACTCGTCTGATTGGGAGGTGGATTTAATGATGGAGATTATGAAAGAACTGCAACATGATTGTCAACTTCAGCCATTTCCAGACCCGCGGTGGAGAAGAAAAGGGTCATAAAAAGCGCTAAGGCATGATGGACGACCGCAGAAGAGTTACTAGATGGCAGGTAGACGCGCCGGCGCGCATCAGGCACGAGGCCGAAGAGGGGCATTTTTCCGCCCGGGTCAAAGACCTGAGCCTCAAGGGCCTTAACCTTGTTTCAAAGGAGAAGCTGACCAAAGACGCCTGCGTTAAGTTACAGGTGTCTTTGGAGGACGGGCCGAGTTTCAAATTCGAGGCCTGGGTCTGCTGGCACAAGGCCTATGGCGAGACGAACTGTTACGGGTTGTATTTTATAAAAATAGACGACCAGACAAAGGAGGGTATATTCCGGTTTGTCCGGAACAATCATTACGATGAAGTCAATAAAAAGTGGTTTGGAGAAGAAAACATTGATGAGGCACCCGGCCATATCGGATTGGCCGGTGTTCATAACTATGAAAGGGGTGAGAAAATGGAAGACAAAAGGATTTTTGAGCGTTTCGCAAAGAAGCTGCCTTTGCGGTTCCTGGACCTGAATTCGTTTCAGGAAGGCGGAGTCCAGACCGAGGATATAAGCGCCAAGGGCATAGGGTTTATCTCCGATGTCGAGCTCAAACCGGATACCCCGTTAGAGTTATGGGTTGAGGTTGTCGATAAAGGAGAGCCGCTCTACGCGCGCGGACAGGTAGCCTGGTCCCGGATGTGTGAGGGAGGCCAGTGCAGGGTGGGCGTGAATCTGGAAAAGGCTAACCTTATGGGGCTATCGCGCATCTTAAGATAAACGCACGCCCCCAACGACGTTAACTATCAGGAGAGATTCTAAAAGACATGCTATATTCTTCAAGACCATGCCGCAGGAGGCATCAAAGATACGAGGTAGACGGACAGGCTACGCTGGTTACAGGTGATGCCTTGCAAAGGCCCTCTATATTAAAGGACCTTTCTGTTATCGGTGCCGGCATTATCAGTAACTTTCCCCTACAGAGAGAATCAGAGGTAGGCATTCTGTTGCGGGCAGCCTCGTTGCTCAAAAGCCCACTGGCCCGTAAGGCGCGGGTGGTCTGGTGTAAGAAGTTAGATGATCGGTATTGGCAGTCAGGCCTGTCTTTTAACGAGGATAATAAAATATGTTTTGAAAGTTAAGCGCCAATAAAAGCTTGACCGGTTTTATATTATATGTTAAATTTGAACGTTATGTCTTTGGCCCCTGGAGAGGGCTTTTAAGGCAAAGTTGGCTTGCTAAAGCAGGTTTTGGATGTTATACTTATTTGTATGTCTCTACACTAAAAGTTAAGGGAGGATTGATGGTAAATAAGGCTTTGGGCCGGGGTTGGGCGGGGTTTATGGGGGGAATGATCTTATGTCTAATCGGCGGAGCGGGATGCGAACCTAAAAATATATCCGGCGTTCCGGTAATTACGGTCTGGCACTGGATGACCGATAGAGATCCCGCATTCCAGGAGTTAGCCAAGAAATACCAGGCAAAAACCGGGGTCAAGGTGAATTTCGAGCTTTATGCGCCTTCGGATGCCTATTCCCAGAAGGTGCGCGCAGCAGCCCAGGGCGAAAATCTTCCGGATGTTTTCGGCATCCTGGGAGAAAAGAGGGATTTCGCCTCTTTTATCAAGGCAGGGCATATTTTAGACCTTACTCCTTATATGGAACAGGACCTGGGTAATTGGAAGAATAACTTTTTTGCCAAGGCCCTGGCAGTGAATGAATTCAGCGAGGGTAATAGCTATAGGATCAAGCCCGGAATTTACGCTGTGCCCATAGATGTAATGACCATCCAGATGCTTTACAATAAGGACCTTTTTAAGCAGCTGGGGCTTAATCCCAATAAGCCGCCGCAGACGGTGGCAGAATTATTGGAGATCGGCAAGAAGATCTCTGCCGCAGGCGGACCCGCCTCCGGCGGAAGGGAAAAGAATATGCAAGGGTTGGTTTCCGGATGGGGAGAGGTTTGGATGGTGGATTGTTTTGCCAATGACTATGCCTTTAATATTATGGGCAAGGACAAGGTCCTGGCTACCATACGCGGCGAGGTTCCTTATACCGACCCGGACTGGATCAAGGTTCTCACGCTTTTCAAGGATATGCAGGAATCAGGGGTTTTTGCCGGCGGCCTGGTGACCATGGTCAACAAGAACGCCGAACAGCTTTTTGCCAATGATAAGGCGGTGTTTGCCTTTAACGGTTCATGGTGCGTCAACGTTTATAAAGGTATGAATCCGGATCTGAATTACGGGGCAATGCTTCCTCCCAGGGCCTCGGACAAATTTCCCATGAGCGTCTGGGGCGGGGCAGGTTCTTCTTTTATGGTCAATGCCCGTTCGAAGAACGCCGAAGAAGCGGTAAAGTTCCTTAAGTGGCTGACGGATACCGAACAACAGGCGTATTTATCCGAGACAACCCACAATCTCCCGGCCAATAAAAATACGCTGAAGAATATTCCGGAGGTATTGGCGCAGTTCTCAAGCGCGATGGACCACGCCACTCATCCCAGCTTCTGGGGCGTTTCTGAGTTCCCCGCGGTGATCGAGGCCCTGGATAAAGGCATTCAATCTATTATCATCGGAGAGAAGACGCCGGAGCAGATCGCCTCTGACGTGCAGAAGGTCAAGGAAAGGGAATTAGCGAAGAGAAGATAGGGTCGTCATTGCGAGCGAAGCGAAGCAATCTCTCTTTTTGGATTGCTTCGTCGCTATCGCTCCTCGCAATGACAGTTAGGTAGCAGAATAACCGATGAAAATTAAATCCACTCTGGAAAACTACGTATTCGTCCTGCCGGCAGTCTTAATATTTTCCATATTCTACATCTATCCTTTTATCCAAGTTTTTCAGTTAAGTTTTTTTGACTGGGACGGCATTGTGCGTTTCAAAGACGCTATCCCAGTCGGCTGGGGTAACTTTAAGGAGATTGCCGTAGATAAAATCTGGTGGCAGTCAATGTGGAACGCCGGATACATCACCATGATCGCGCTTATCTTTCAAAACGCCCTGGCGTTTTTATTGGCCTGGGCTTGCGACAGGGAGATCCGCGCCAAGAATTTTTACCGCGTGATATTTTTTATCCCGCCGGTATTATCCGAAGTAGTGGTAGGCCTGGTTTGGCAGTGGCTCTTGGACGGTAATTACGGGCTCCTGAACCACTGGTTGGTACATTTAGGGCTTGGCAATTTAGCGAGGAATTGGCTTTCTGACCCCAGGACCGCATTGAACGCCGTGGCCATTGTCCACTGCTGGAAAGGTTTTGGCTGGGGATTCCTGATATTCTTAGCCGGGTTACAGACTATCCCCCGTGAGTTGTACGAGGCGGCGCGGGTAGACGGCGCCAACGCCTGGCAGTCGTTTAAAGGCGTTACCATACCGCTGATGATCCCGGTTGCGGTATTAGTGGCGATACTCACCGTATTAGGCACCATGCAGGCTTTTGTTTTGATCATCGCCATGACCGGAGGCGGGCCGGCGTATCATACCCAGGTGCCGGTATTAAGGATCCTGGCGGCAATGCGCGGTTCATCGCGATTTGGTTATGCCTGCGCGCAGGGGATCAGTTTCGGCGTAATATTAGTGGCGATCTCGTTTATCCAGTACCGTTTTTCCAAGAAGTACAAGGCCTAGTAGAGGAATATTGTTCGAGCGAGGCAAAACTTTTGTCTTCTCCCTGCCTGCCGGCCGGCAGGCAGGGAGAAGCTCGAAGAATAATTTTGGCCGAGTCGAGAACATATAAGGAAGATGAAAACCTCAGCCTATTATAAGACCAAGAAGGTGACTATTAATGTGCTCATCCACATTTTCCTGCTGACCGTGGCAGTGAGCTGCCTGTTCCCTCTATTATGGATGGTCTCTTCGAGCTTAAAAACTCAAGCTACTATTTTCCGGGATATGTCGCTTTGGCCCCACCAATTCCATTTTGAGAATTATTACCTGGCCTGGAAAGAGGGCGGCTTTGGCCGGTATTTTATCAACAGCATATTTTATACTACGTCGGTAGTGGTGAGCATAATCATTATTTCTTCGATGGCCGCCTATGGTTTTTCGCGGCTGAAATTCCCCGGAAGGAATATTTTATTTTTCATGTTCCTTGCCGCGATGATGATACCCATACCGGGAAGCTTTGTGCCGCTGTATGTTTTATTGAACAAGCTGCATCTGCGCAATACCGCCATCGGTTACATACTCTGCATGGTTAATGTCGGGCTCTCCACGAGCATATTTTTATTGAAGACATTTTTTGACAAAATGCCCAAGGAGCTGGAGGATGCCGCGCGCATTGACGGTTGTTCCAAGATAGGCATCTGGTGGCACGTGGCCCTGCCCCTTGCCAAGCCGGTATTGGCGGTAGTGGTGGTGTTTAATGCCCTGAATGTCTGGAATGAGTATATTCTGGCCTTGATCATCTTCGACACTAAATCATTAATGCCGCTTCAGGTGGCGTTGACCACTTTTCAGGGTGAATTTATCACCAAATATCCTTTGCTAATGGCCGGCCTGACCATTACCGCTTTACCTATTATTATCGTGTATTTATTGATGCAGAAATACATCGTTAAGGGAGTAACTCAAGGGGCAGTGGTCGGCTAAGGATCTTTAAGAAAGGTTTATCATGAATTTTCGTTTAACAATCCGTTGTCTTTTATTTGCCCTTTGCCCTTTGTTATTTGCCATTTGCCATTTGCCATTAGCCATATGCCAGGACAGGTCTTCTTCCGGAGACCTGATCGTAAAGGCCTGGCACGCCCATGGAGACAAAGACGTAAAGGCGACCTTTGATTATACCCAGCAGATCATTGACCTATACAAAGGCGAGGCGGATAAAGAAGAGGCCTCTTTAAAATCCCTGCCTAAAAACAGGCCGGACATTGAGGCGGCGGGGATATTAAATGATGTGGCTACCGCCTATTTTATCCAGGGAGAGTCTTATCGCGACCAGGGGAAGTCAAAAGAGGCCATACAGGCATTCAAGGTGGTAGTAGAAAAATATTGTTATGCCCAGGCCTGGGATCCCCGCGGCTGGTTCTGGCAGGTGGCCAAGGCGGCCAGCGAGAGCATCCTTAAATTAAACCCCGATGAAAAGATATCCACGCCGTGCGCGCAAATCTCCAAGGTCGAGACCAAAATAAAGGTAAGCCAGCTTGCCACAAAGGTGGTCTTATATGATCCCGGAAAAGAAGACTTCGTGAATTATAATAAATACGGCGAGTTTAAAAATGCAGGGATCAAAGGTTACCAGTATATTGTCAAGGACCAGGAGGGTTTGAGCGCTGCCGCCGGAGAAGGCGTATATCCTAATACCACTTCTATACGCTGGGATCCGGAATTCAAGAAGGCAAAAGAGGCAAAGCGCCTTGAGGGGAGCCACTGGGATTTCGTGCAATCTCCGGATCTGGAGGCAGCCTTTTTAAAATGGGCCACTGCCCCGGAGCCGCAGGGAGTTAAGTTATTTTATACCGGCCTTATCCTGGAAAAATCAGGGTTGTTGAAGCACGCCCTTAAATGTTATTATTCGATAGTGGTGCATTTTCCCGGCACTTACGGCTGGACCTATTGGCATACGCCGTGGTATGTCGGACAGGCGGCGCTGGCAAAGATCAATTTTATCCTGCGCAATAATCCCCAGTTTGGTTACAAGCTGGAGGACGCCGAGATCCGGATAATTAATGGTTATGATAACGACGTCTCTAATGACCAGGTGATCGCTAATCCCGGAAAATTCGTGAAGGTGAATTTCCTGGATAAGTTTAAGCCTAAGCCCTCGGTAGATTTATTAAGCATCAAGAAGCGGCTTGGCAAGGGAAAGGTGCATCTGCTCCAGTATGAAACAGGTGATTGGCGGCTGATCGTAGATAATAAGATTTACCTGATCAAGGGTATTACCTACGCGCCCACAAAGGTAGGCCAGTCCCCGGACAACGGGACTTTAAAGAACTGGATGGAAGAGGATTATGACCAGGACGGCAAGGCCGACGGCCCTTACGATGCCTTTGTAGATAAAAACAGGAATAACGTCCAGGATAAGGATGAGCCGAATGTGGGGGATTTCGCCCTGATGAAGGAGATGGGGGTAAATACGATACGTCTCTATCACCATCCTGCCAAGCTGGATAAGGAAATCCTGCGCGACCTCTATGAGACATACGGCATCCGGGTGATCATAGGAGATTTCCTGGGGAAATACGCGCTTGGTTCCGGCGCCCCCTGGAACCCCGGTACGGATTATAATAATCCCGAACAGAAAAAAATGATGATGGATACGGTAAGGGATATGGTCACGGAATTCAAGGATGAGCCGTTTGTTTTGTTCTGGCTTCTCGGTAATGAGAACGTCTATGGCTATGCCTGTAATGCCGATAAGGAGCCGGACGCGTTTTTTAAATTCGCTAACGAGGTTGCTCTGATGATCAAGAGCATTGATCCGGAGCATCCCGTTGCCATTTGCAGCGGCGATATACTCTATCTGGATAAATTCGGCAGAGACTGCCCTGATATCGATATCTTCGGCACCAATGCCTACCGGGGAGATTACGGGTTTGGGGCGTTATGGCAGCAGGTTAAGGCAGAGGCGGACAGGCCGGTATTTATCACCGAGTTTGGCTGCCCGGCGTATGCCGAGGGAAAAAGCGTGGAAGAGCAGGAGGTTATGCAGGCGGCATATCATCACGCGGCATGGCAGGATATCCGCCAGAACATGGCCTTTGACGGCGGCGCGGGTAATTCCATAGGCGGCGTGGCATTCGAATGGCTGGACGAATGGTGGAAGGCGTACGAGCCTTCGGTGCACGATACCAAGGGCCTGTGGGTGGGGCCTTTTCCCGACGGGTTTATGCACGAAGAGTGGCTGGGAATATGCGGCCAGGGCGATGGTAAATTGAGCCCGTTCTTGAGACAGCCGCGCAAGGCGTATTATACGTATAAGAAAATGTGGAGATAAAACAACTTTTACTTTGTAAAATTTGAGGAGGCGGAAAGGAGGCGGCAAATTTAGCATATGGCATATAGCGTATCGCATATCGTTTCGATAAGCGATGCGCGCAAAATAATAAAACATATATGATTTTACGATAAGCGATAAGCGATAAGCAAAATAAGGAGGTTGATAACGATGAAAAAGGTTCTATTAGTAATGTTGGTAGTTGCCTTGACCTTACCGGTAGCGGCTATGGCCGAGGACCAGGCCAAGACGACGGAGACAGAGCAAGCGAAGCCGGCAGATGTCGCTGCAACGGCGAATAAGACATTCAAGGTTTATACCGACAAGCGCTCTCCGGATAACCATTACATTCCTTCGGGATGGATGGGGGATTACGGCGACATCAAATTGAATGACCAGGCTATGGATAATCCTCATTCAGGGACTACCTGCATGCAGTTTGTATATTCCGCCAAGAAGAGCCAGGGGCAGGGATGGGCAGGGGTATATTGGCAGAATCCGGCGAACAACTGGGGTTCAAAAAAAGGCGGTTTTGACCTGACCGGCATGACCAAGCTTACCTTCTGGGCCCGCGGGGCAAAGGGGGGCGAGGTGATCCAGAAGTTTATGATCGGCGGCATCAAGGGTATTTATCCTGACTCCGCAAATATAGAATCCGGGCCGATCGAACTTACCGATACCTGGAAGCAATATACCATTAATCTGGCGGGGAAAGACCTTTCCTATATCAGCGGAGGGTTTGGCTGGGTAACTACATCAGACCTTAATCCCGACGGAGCAACCTTTTATCTGGACGACATTGGTTTTGAAGCGGATAAAACCGTGACCCCGGAAGGCAAGAAGCAGGAGGGCATACCCTTCTACGTTTATGCCGACAGGTCTTCTATCAAGAACCATTTTATCCCCTCGGGATGGATGGGGGATTACGGCGACATTAAGCTTGAGACCGGCTCAACCGAAGATCCTTACCTGGGAAATACCTGCATCAAGGTCATCTACAACGGCAAAGGCGCGCAGGGCGCACGCTGGGCAGGTATGTATTGGCAGAACCCCGCGAATAACTGGGGTACTATTGACGCAGGGATTGACCTCTCTAAGGCCGCCAAGGTTACATTTTGGGCCCGCGGGGCAAAGGGAGGCGAGAGGATCGAAGAGTTTAAGATCGGCGGCATCATGGGCGAGTATTCCGATTCCGATTCAGCAGGGATAGGCCCGGTTATTTTAAACAAGGAATGGACCCAATACACCATTGACCTTAAAGGCAAAGACCTTTCCTATATCATCGGTGGATTCTGCTGGTCGACCAACGTGGATGTGAATCCGGATGGCGCGACCTTTTATCTGGATGAGATAAAGTACGAATAATAAATAATCGTCATTGCGAGGAGCGATAGCGACGAAGCAATCCCAAAAGAACGTGATTGCTTCGGGCGTTGCGCGCCCTCGCAATGACAATAATTTAACAGTATTAAATCCCATTTTGAAAAAAATAACTTATTTATTCCTTATTTTTGTTTTTCTCGCCACAGCCCCCGGCATGGCTGCACCACAGAAGTCCAAGGTCTATATCCGTAAGATAAAAAATAACCACTTCCAGCTTTTGGTTGAGCGCAAGCCTTATATCGTCAAGGGCGTCTGTTACAGCCCTATCCCGATCGGGAAAAATCACGAATATGACTGGTGGTCTGATCCCAACAAGCCCTGGCTCGCGGATGGAAAATTGATGCACGATATGGGCATAAATACCGTAAGGATCTACCAGCCAGGAGAAAACCCGGATAGCGTCAAACAGGTAATCAGGGATTTATATAATATATACGGCATAAGGGTGGTCTTAGGGCATTGGCTGGGTTTCTGGGAATACCCCTGTCCCTTTTACGGAGACAAACGTTTCCAGGACCGCGTAAAAAAAGAAGTCCTGGATATGGTCAACCTGTACAAGGATGAACCGGGAGTCTTGCTCTGGATATTGGGAAACGAGAATAATTATTCCTGTCTGGGAACTGTAAATCCCTGGAGCACGCCCGATATAGATAAAGAGCCGGATCCCCAGAAGCAAAAAAAGATGCGCGCGGCAATTTACTATTCCTATGTGGATGAGATCGCCGGTGAAATCCATAAAATCGATCCCCGGCATCCGGTGGCCCTGGGTAACGGGGAGCTCATCGGCCTTGATACCGCGAACAGCGTATGTAAAAATATCGATTTGGTGGCCTGTATTATATATAGAGGTAAAACCTTTGGTCCGCTGTTTAAATCCCTGCGCGCGACTTTCGACAAGCCGCTGCTCTTGAGCGAATTCGGCGCCGACGCCTACGACGCCTATTTAAATAAAGAAGACCAGAACATGCAGGCATTTTTCTTAGAGTCGCAGTGGCGCCAGATCTATGAAAACCTATGGTCCAATAAGGAGGGCGAAGGAAATTGTCTGGGGGGCGTGATGTTTGAGTGGAGCGACGAATGGTGGAAGCATAACGAATATGACCCTGAAGGGTGGTTGAGGCACGATACCGAATCCAATTGGTCCAACGGAAGTTATTATTTTGATATCAAGGCCCCTAATAATATGAATATGAATGAGGAGTGGTTTGGTATCGTGGCTTTATCCCCGGAACTGGAAAATGGCATAGACAAACGTGTCCCCCGCAAGGCCTATTATGTGGTCAGGGAGTTCTGGAAGAACCCGGTGTCTGAAAAAGTCAAAAGTAAAAAGGTAAAAGGAAAAAGGTAAAAGTGCAAGTAAAAAGTAAAAAGGGTAAGGTAAAATCAAAAAAAGGGGATACAATGCTGTTAGAAAAAAATAAGAATTTTAAATTTCTTCTTTTAACTTTCACTTTTGTCTTTTCACTTTTGTCTTTTTGCTTCTATGCTTTTGCCGAAGAAGACGCGGCTCTCGTTTCGTTAGCTCAAAAGATAATAGAGTCCAAGCCCGCCGAAGACCCGGGCCCTTTATTTAGTGAACTCACGGACACGTATTTCAAAAATAATAAATACGATGACTGCGCCGTATTCTTAAAATCCCTGGTCCAGAAAAGAAGCGACCTTGAGCCGGTTGCGGACTATTTTCTAGCGCTCGCGCGTTTTACCCAGCTTAAATACCTGGAAGACTCCCAGGGGTGGGACGAGTATTTTTCTAAGGGCAATTCCTATCGCGAAGAACTGGAGAACTTCGCCCGGAAGGCCGATGATTCTTTGGGGCAGGAAAATCCGCTGAAGCTTTATGCCAGGCTGCTTTTATGGAGATTTCACAATGACCAGCAGGACGCGCTCCGCGAAAAGTCTCTATCGGACTTAATGGAAGGAGTCCTGGGTTTTTCCCGCAAGACCGCGCAGGGCGGGGGAGTTTTGAAGGAAGTTGCTGATCGGCTTTTTGCCGGAGGAGAAAAACTAAAAAGCCGCGAGGTCTACAGGCAATATGTGGATATATTGACCAAGACCGAGAGCAATGACGCTAATTTAAAGGCCGCGGCTTCAAAATTCTATTCTGACGGCAATATCGCGATATCCGAAGAAATATTCAATGCCTATATTCAAAGGAAGGAAAAGTCCGGGAGCAAAGAAACGCTGGTGCCGGAATTGCTGGAGATCGCCAAGTTATTTTGCGCCTCCGACGCAGGACAGAAAGACGCCGCCTTCAGCGAAGAGCTGTTTAAAAAGATAGAACAACTCGGCGGTAAAGTTGCCCTTGACCAAGATTTATCTTACCTGCGCGCCTATAATCTGGAAAAGGCCAAAGATTTTCTTCCCGCAAAGGATGCGTATATAGATTTGATCAAACGTTTTCCCCAACACCCTCATGCCGATGAAGCAAACTTTAAGATAGGTATCATCTATACCTATGTTGGGCGCGATTTAGTCAACGGCCGGGCTTATTTTGACAAGCTTAGCCAGAAAGAGGCTGTCAGTCCTCAGGTGATATCCAGTTTTTACCAGCTTGGTTTATTGAGCCAATGGGAAAAAGACCTTCCTAAGGCCAAGGAATATTACACCAAGGTTATTGAAAAGGCTAAGGAGGATTTCCTTGAGACCGCTGGCCTGGCTAAAGAGAGACTTAAAGAGATAGAAGAAAATAAACCCGTAGAATATAACTTAAAGACATTCCTGGATGTTTCCCTTAAAAAAGAGTCCGCTTCTTATGATATGAGGAAGCTCGATCTTGATTCCGCTCCTTATAAAACAAAACCCGCTCTAAATGTGAACATACATTCTCTTGATTATCCCACAGATAGCGGTTGCATGCAGCCTGAACTACAATATCTTTGGTCCGGGCACCTGGGGAAGGATGCGCATCCGGCAAGCGCAAAATCCTTCGACACTTCTTATAACCATAAAGGCACCAAAGAGATAAACCTCGTCGTGGTCTCGCCTTCCGGCACATTGGACTACAGCATCGATATGGTTGATATCGATTAAGCCCCTGTTTTTTAAACCCCTTACTCATTAAAAATACTTGACTTATATAATCTTTAGTAGTATAAAGAAATAAATAAATCTATACACAGCTTTTTATAATAATACTGTATCTCAAGGTTTTGCCACGGAGAAAGGTAAGCTTACTCTATGGGAGTGGCCGAATTCTATAAGGACGGCTTCACAGAGAAGGAGAAACGCAATATAGATATTATGGAGATCCTGCGCAGGTACGGCCCGATAAGCCGGCCGGATATCTCCAAGGAGATGGGAATAAACGTAGTGACCATCTCCAATTATATCGACGATTTTATAAAGCATAATATTGCTTACGAAAAAGAACTTGATGTTTCCGAGGGAGGCAGGCGCCCGGCGCTTCTGGATTTAAACCCGCAGGCAGGTTACACTATCGGCGTCGGCCTCAATCTCATGAACATGGTGGGGCTCCTTTTAGACCTCAAAGGCAATATCATTACCAAGACCCAGATCGCCCGCCCAAGCCCTTCAGTAAAAGACATTACCGAATGCGTCTTGGAGATCATCCGCGAGATCATGCGCCGCTCCAAGGACTACACTGCCCAGACAAAAGGCATCGGTGTCGGCATTGCCGGGCTGGTGAATAGAAAAGACGGTTCCATCCATTGGCCTCAGAAGATGGACCATTATTATACTTACGCTTCGGTTGACGTGCCGATGCGCGAGATGCTCGAGAAGGAATTTAATCTTCCGGTTTTGATTGAAAACGACGCCGCCAGCGCCTGTTTCGGGGAACACTGGGTATATCTGGAGCGCGGTTTCAAAAACATCATCTATATGTTCTCCGGGGTCGGCTGCGGCATCATGGTCAACGGGGAGGTATTC
Source organism: Candidatus Omnitrophota bacterium (assembly GCA_026387405.1). GTDB lineage: Bacteria > Omnitrophota > Gorgyraeia > Gygaellales > Profunditerraquicolaceae > JAPLLP01. Next base: position 22,330 of record JAPLLV010000032.1, on the reverse strand, counting down.
ACCGGTTCCCGCGGTTATGCCGGAGAGGTCGCCGTCTATAATTTCCGGGAGCAGGATCTGTTTTCCTGCGGCTTTGCCAAGGATTGTTTTCTCAAGCGCTGGGAGATAGACCTGGGGATAACCGAAGATGTGAAGGCGTCTTTAAAAGACAATAAGCAGACGGCAGCCGAATTTTTCCAGCTGACCTCAAGCAATATCGATAATGTGGATTTGAAGAGCGTTTTTATCGCCGCGCGCTCCAAGAATGAAACAGCCCTGAAGGCGTTAGACAACGCTGCCAAAAGGCTGGGGATAAAAGTCGCGGCCCTGGTAAACTTATTGAACCCGCAGGTGGTGGTTATCGGCGGAGGGTTTGAAGACGCGGGCGAGGCGTTCCTGAATAAGGTTAACCTCACCGTCAAAGATTGGGCCTTTCGGGAATCTACCGAGGGTTTGAAGGTAGTCTATTCGCAGTTGAGGGAAAATTCGGTTGCGGTGGGGGCGGCGAGCCTGGTGATGCAGCAGGTATTCTCCCGGTTGAGCTAAAACGGAAGACACCCCGCGCTAAGCGGACACCTTTGCCTATCGGATGGCAAAGTGCGCCTCTTGTGAGGCGATTGCGCGGGTGTTATCCTAACGGATAAGCAGGTGTGATGGAGCAAAAGATAAAGATTATCATAATCGGCCTGGGCGCAATAATCGTCTTTTTAATTTTAATTCTTTTCGTCAACATAGGCTCCAAACAGTCGATCCTCCGCGATAAATACGCGCTCAAAAAAGATAACGATTCTCTTCTGGCTCAACTCTCCGAGACCATCCAGGATAAAAAACGTATCGAAGAAAAAGTCAGTTCCCTGAATACCGAAATGGATAAGCTTAGCCAGGAGAAGGACGACCTTGATAAGAAGTACGCCTCGGCAGAAAAAGAAAGGCTCCAGCTGGCCGAGCAGATCAAGAAATTGAAAGAAGAAAAACAGTCCGCTCCGCAAGAACCGCCCGTTGCCAAATCGCAGGCCGAGGACGCATACTGGGCCGGGATCTTCAAGGCCAAGACCGATATGGAGATACAGCTGGAGACATTGCGCAGCGAATTAAAGACCACCCAGATAAATAACGAACAGCTCCAGAGGGAAAAGTCCGCTTTAGATCTCGAGGTTACTAACCTTAACCGCGAGAAACAGGATTATAAGCGCCAGCTTGATTACAATCAGAAGCTCATTGACAGCGTCAGCCAGGAGCTGGTCAGGGAGAAGAACGATAAATTTCAGATAGATGAATCTGCCAAGTCTATCAAGAGCGAAAATGTCATCTTGCGCCGCCAGCTTTCCGCGCTCACCAGCCGTAAGATCAGCCTGGAACGAAGGTTGACGGAAATTCAGCAAAAAAACAAAGACCTGGACAGCAGGTTCGGCGAGATGGATGTTATGTTAAAAGAAAAGATGTCCCAGATCGATAACCTGAAATCCCAGCTCTACTCTAAATCCAACGCACCTCAGGTTCAGAACACGCAAGCCTCCGAGCCTGAAAGAGAGAGTTCCGTAGAGCTGCCTCCGATAGTGGTGCGGCCCAAGCAGGAAGCGGCAGGGCATGATTCAACCATTGCCCTGATCGGAAAAGTCATGGCGCTCAACAAGGATAATAATTTTGTCATTGTAGATTTAGGCGAGGATTCCGGGGTGAAATTAGGCGATAATTTCAAGGCCTATAGAGACGGCAAGGCAATTGCGAATCTGGAAGTGATACAGTGCCGCAAATCCATCTCCGCCTGCGACATAAAGAATGCAAATACGCCTATAAAAGTAGGCGATATCGTTAAATGACGGGTGAAACCCGTCATTGCGAGGAGGCCGAAGGCCGACGAAGCAATCTCAAAACGTGATTGCTTCGCCCTTTCGGGGGCTCGCAATGACGATGTCTTTATATAGCGTCAGCAACAGGTGTCAATAAATGGTCCGCGTTAAAAAGAGCCCTTCCAAAAATATCTCCATAGAGGACGTTGCCCGCAGCGCAGGTGTCTCGATCACCACTGTTTCGCGAGTGATCAACAAATTCTCTTCGGTAAAGGAGAAAAACCGCGTCAGGGTCCTTGAGGTGATAAAAGAGTTAAACTTTCAGCCTTCTATATTTGCCCAACGTCTGGCCACGGGAAAGAGTAATGTCGTGGCCCTGGTCATCCCGCGCTATGAGGGGATGTTTTATTCTTTCTATGTCTTGGAATTGATCCGCGGTATCGGTACGTTGTGCGAGGCCTTAAAACTGGATTTATTACTGCACCTGACAGACGCAAAAATAAATCTCAATCTCCGCGGCGCGGGGGGGATCATATTTTCCGACATCATCGGTAACCGCGAACAGCTTGACGATGCCTTTAAAAGCGGCACCAGCTGTATGGTCATTAACAACTATGTCAGCGATCTGGATGTGGATTGTATTGCCGTGGATAATGTGGGGGGTGGAGTCTCTGCCGTGGAATATCTGATCAGCCTTGGCCACAAGAAGATCGCGCACCTCACCGGGGATTTGATCACCCAGGCGGCACAGCAGCGCCTGCAGGGATATAGGGAGGCGCTTAAGAAGCACGGCCTGGTAGTCGATGAACGTTATATATTTAAGACCGATTATTCCCGCGGGCATGCCCGCCAGGCAGCGGAAAAACTTTTGAAGATTACCGAACCGGCAACGGCCGTGTTCGTGGCTTCGGATTCCATGGCCCTGGAAGTCATGGCCGTGGCCAGGGAATTGGGAAAACATATTCCCGATGATCTTTCGATAGTAGGTTTTGACGATAATCCCTCCGGCCTTTATGGGCCGGTGGCCCTTACCACCGTAAGGCAGCCGTTGGTCAAGATGGCGCAGGAAGGAGTAAAGAGATTAAACCAGCTTATGCAGCTGGGGCAGGAGAAACGCCCCAAGGCGCAAAAGTTAATTTTGCCGACGGAGCTGGTGGTCCGTGAATCCTGCCGCGCCCCCCAATAGCACAAAAACACAATTTGTTGTGGTTTTAGAGGACAGCTATACAATATATTGTATAATTTGCTTGACAGGAAAATCTGTTGGTATTATACTTTGATCAGGGAATAAGATAACCGGCATCATTTTAGTTTTCAGGAGGAACAAATGGCCTTGCAACTATCTGAGAATGCGCTTACCGTATTAAAACGCAGGTATTTGACTAAAGATGAGGCGGGCAAGGTTATCGAGACGCCCGATGAGATGTTCAAGCGAGTTGCAAAGGCGATCGCCCAGGGGGATACGCTTTGCGGCAAAAGCGCGCAAGAAATAACCAGCCTTGAAGAATCCTTTTACCGGATGATGACGGCATTGGAGTTTATGCCCAATTCTCCCTGCCTGATGAACGCCGGCAAAGACCTCGGGCAGCTCTCCGCATGTTTCGTTTTGCCCATTGAAGACTCCATGGATTCTATTTTTGAGAGCCTTAAGGTAACGGCCATGATCCACAAAAGCGGTGGAGGTACTGGTTTTTCTTTCTCGCGCCTCCGCCCGAAGAACGCTGTGGTCAAAACCACCGGCGGAGTAGCATCAGGCCCGATCTCTTTTATGAAAGTCTATGACGCGGCAACCGAGGCTGTGAAACAGGGCGGTACCCGGAGGGGTGCCAATATGGGCATCCTAAGGGTAGACCATCCGGATATATTAGAGTTTATTACTTGTAAAGAAAATAATAAGCACATCACCAATTTCAATATTTCCGTCGCTGTGACCAATGAGTTTATGGAGAAGCTGAAGAATGGCGGAGAGTATGATCTGATCGATCCGCACACCAAAAAACCCGTAGAGCGCCTGAAGGCGAGCGATGTTTTTGACCTGATTGTAAAACAGGCGCACAAGAACGGCGAGCCCGGCATTATTTTTATTGACCGTATGAACGAATTTAATCCCACGCCAAAATTAGGCAGCTACGAATCGACCAACCCCTGCGGTGAACAAATTCTTCTTCCTTATGAGAGTTGCGATCTGGGTTCCATAAATCTCCTGGCCCTGGCCAAAAAGGTGGGCAACCGCTATGAAATTGACTGGGAGAGGCTTAAGGAAGTTACGCGGCTATCCGCGCATTTTCTGGATAACTTGATCGACGTCAACAGATTCCCCCTTCCGGCAATAGAAAAGGCGACAAAACAAACGCGTAAGATAGGCCTGGGCGTTATGGGCTGGGCAAGCTTATTGATACGGCTTAATATACCCTATAATAGCGAAGAGGCAGTGGCCCTGGCAGAAAAGGTGATGTCGTTTATTCTTGAGGAGGCGACAAAGAAATCGCTTGAGCTGGGTAAGGAAAAAGGGGTTTTCCCGGCCTTTAAAGGCAGTATCTATGATAGAAAAGACTCACCCCTGCGCATGAGGAACGCCACATTAACTACTATTGCGCCGACCGGCACTATCAGTATTATTGCCGGGCCGTGTTCTTCCGGGATCGAGCCTTTGTTTGCCATCTCCTATTACCGCAATGTAATGGATAATGATAAGCTGGTAGAGGTGGATCCTTTATTTGAAGAGATCGCGCGGGAGAGGGGATTTTACAGCCGCCAGCTTATGGAAAAGATCGCCGATTCTACCAGTATACAGGCTATGTCGGAGATCCCCGAGGACCTGAGAAGGATATTCGTTACCGCCCATGATATCTCTCCGGAGTGGCATGTGCGTATGCAGGCGGCATTCCAGAAATACGTGCATAACGCTACCTCCAAGACCATCAACTTCCCGCATGAGGCAAAGGTTGAGGACGTGCGCAAGAGTTATCTATTGGCTTATGATCTGGGTTGCAAGGGTATAACCATTTACCGCGATAAAAGCCGCGAGGAGCAGGTTTTAAACGTAGGCAGCGTAAAACAAAAAGAAGAACCAAGGGCCCAGGATGCCAAGAAAGAGATCGCCCCCCGGCCAAGGCCGGAAGTGATCATCGGCACCACTACTAAAGTTTCCACGGGTTGCGGCAACCTGTATGTGACTATCAATGTGGATGAGGAAGGCAAGCCTTTTGAGCTTTTTACCCAGATGGGCAAGGCCGGTGGTTGCGCCGGCAGCCAGCTTGAGGCCTTAGGCAGGCTGGTGTCGTTGGCCTTCCGCGCCGGTATTGAGGTCAAGGCTATTATTGAGCAGTTGCGCAATATCCGGTGCCCTTCGCCTTCCTGGGAAAAGGGGCAGCGGATCTTCTCCTGCGCCGACGCCATTGCCCGGGTAGTAGAAAAAAGGCTGATGAATCCCACGGGGGTAAGTAATGCTGTTGAGGTGGCCGCTTCGGCGATGAAGCATTCCCATAACGAAGATGGGGGTGCTGCTGTGGCGTCGTCCCACCATGGTAATATCGTGGGGGTCTGCCCGGATTGCGGAGGGGCGCTGCGCCACGAAGAAGGGTGTTCTAAATGTCATGCCTGCGGTTACTCCAAGTGCTAGCTGGGGATTTTTAATACTATTATTCTGATTGAAATGAAAAGACCGGGCCTTGAATACAGGACCCGGTTTTATTGTCTCTTCCAGACCCGCGGTGGAAGAGAAAGGGGCGTGATTATATGAATATAGCAGGTTTATCCGTTTCTGAGGGGGATCTATTGGTGCGGTTGGTATGGAAGAATAGCCTTGCGCCGGGAGAGGCACAGAACCTTTTTTCCGATATCAACGCACGGGTGACTTTGTCTATTGCTACTTTCGAGTTAAAGGTTGCGGGCGTAAACCGCGCAGTGGCGGTTTTCCGAGGCATGCACTTTAATCTGTCGGATGCGCGTAAGTCAAAGGCGCTCTTAAAAGAATTCGTAAACAAGGCAAATGAAATAGCGGCGGCGTACAAGACAAGCCTGAAAGTTGAAAATATTTTTAGGAAAAATTAAAAAAAATGGATAAATTCGCGGTTATAGTTATAGGTGGGGGGCACGCAGGCATTGAGGCGGCATTGGCTTCGGCGCGCATGGGGAGCAGCACGCTTATGCTTACCATGAATAAAGATACTATAGGCCTGATGAGTTGTAATCCGGCTATCGGAGGCGTAGGTAAGGGGCAGCTGGTCAAAGAGATTGACGCGCTGGGCGGCCAGATGGGGCGTGCCGCGGATGCCTGCGGGATACAGTTTCGTATCTTGAATGCCTCCAAGGGGGCGGCAGTGCAATCCTCGCGCGCCCAGATCGATATGGATATGTATAACCGTTATATGAAAAGCCTGGTTTCCCAACAGGACGATCTAACCGTTAAAGAAGCGGAAGTAGAAAAGATATTGGTCAAGGGAGGGAGAGTTCTGGGTATCGCCACGGACAAAGAAGAGATCATGGCGGATAGCGTTGTTCTTTGTTCCGGCACATTTCTCAACGGGATTATCCACGTGGGCCTAAAACACCATAGTGGAGGCCGTATCAATGAGCCGGCCGCGATCAGCCTTGATGATAATTTACGCGCGCTGGGATTAAAAATCCTTAGATTCAAAACCGGCACCTGCCCGCGCCTGGATAAGAATACGATTAATTATTCCTCTCTTAAAATACAGGAGGGCGATGATCCCGCGCGTCCGTTTTCCTTCTCGACCGGAGAAATTACCCGGCCGCAGATCCCCTGCTACATTACTTATACCAATCAGCGTACTCATAAAATAATCCTGGATAATCTGGATAAGTCGCCTTTGTACGCGGGTATCATCAAGTCCACCGGAGTGCGCTATTGTCCGTCGGTGGAGGACAAGATCGTTAAATTCGCGGATAAACCCCGGCATCAGATATTCCTGGAGCCGCAAGGCCTGGATTCGGATCTAATATATCCCAACGGCCTTTCCACTAGTTTGCCCGAGGAAGTGCAGCTTGAGATTCTGCATTCCATTGCGGGATTGGAAGAGGTAAAGGTGGCGCGTTTCGGCTATGGCATTGAACATTCAGTGGTTGAGCCGACTCAAATCTACCCGACGCTGGAGGCAAAATTGATCCAGAACCTTTTTTTTGCCGGCCAGATCAACGGCACTACCGGTTATGAAGAGGCTGCGGCCCAGGGATTGGTGGCGGGGATTAACGCGGCGCTCAAGGTCAAAGGCAAAGAACCGTTTATCCTGGACAGGTCCAGCGGTTACATCGGGGTATTGATAGATGACTTGACTACCAAAGGAACGCAGGAGCCATACCGCATGTTTACTTCGCGGGTAGAGTATCGTCTTATCCTGCGCGAGGATAACGCGGATATACGATTAAGCAAGATCGGATATGAGCTGGGTTTGGTGGAGGAAAAGGATTATCGCGGGACTGAAAGTAAGGTTAAGGCGGTCAAGGAAGGGATCAGTCTTCTAAAGAGCGCCCGCCTTAAACCCGGCCCAGAAGTAAATAAAACCCTATCCCGGATGCACAGTTCCTTGATCAAAAAAAGCGTTACCCTGGAGGAGGTCTTAAAAAGGCCGGAGGTAACCCTGAAAGCCCTTTTAGGCGCCGGGTTCATCAGCGCGCCTATGGCAGAAAATACCTTGCGCCAGGTTGAGATAGAGGTAAAATACTCTGGATTCATTGAGAGGCAGATACGGGAGGTAGACCGCTTCAGGAACATAGAGAAAATAAAATTACCCAAAGGATTGGATTATACCCTGGTGAACGGGCTCTCCCGCGAGATCAAAGAGAAACTAGACAAGTTAAGGCCTCTTAATCTTGGCCAGGCCTCGCGTATCTCCGGCGTAACACCGGCAGCCATTTCCATACTGATGGTATATCTTAAAAAAGTGAATTACTGTTGTTCAAATTAGCGTCATTGCGAGCCCCGAAGGGGCGAAGCAATCACGATTTAGAGATTGCTTCGCTCACTGCGTTCGCTCGCAATGACGAGTTATATCTCTCACAAAGACAATTCGCGGATTGGACACGAACGGAATTGAATGGATAAAAATAAGAATTATATTGAACTAGAGAAATTGTGTCGGGAGTTAGGGGTGGATATATTCGGCGTAGCCGATATTAAAGAGATAAAACAGGATTTTCTTATCGCAGACAAAATATTGGCGAAAGTAGACCGGGCAATCTGTTTTGGCTCCAGGCTTACGCACGGGATATTGGAAGAGTTGGCCGATACGCCGGACCGGCTCTACTATCATCATTATAAAACAGTCAATGCCTTTCTCGACCAGGCTGCTTTACGCCTGGGTAATTATATCCAGGACAAAGGATACCTCGCTTTACCCATTGCCGCCTCGCAGATCGTGGATTGGGATAAACTAAAGGGACACCTTTCGCACAAAAGAATAGGTTATTTGGCCGGACTGGGTTGGATAGGAAGGAATAATTTATTGGTGCATAAAACGTTAGGCAGCCAGTTCCGGCTTGTCACCGTGCTGACCGATATGCCGTTAAAGACAGATAAGCCCATTAAAGACGGCTGCGGTCCCTGCCGCGCCTGTATAGAGGTTTGTCCGGCCAAGGCCATAAAGCCTGACCCTGAAGATTTTAACCTCCAGCTCTGTTTTGCGAAATTAAAAGAATTCCAAAATGCGCATCTCGTGGACCAGTATGTCTGCGGGCTCTGCCTGAAATGCTGTAAAGGGAGAGGCTAGGTGAACCTCGCACCTTCTAAGAATTCAAATCAGTAATATTAGGGATAAAGAAAAAATCTTGAATAAGAGAGAAGGTGCGGGGTGAAGGAAAGCTTAATATTGATCGGTATATTATTATTGATATCCGGTTCCGCGTCTGCTTATGATGACGGAGACTTCCAGGTGTGGAATACCGATGTAGAGGAATTCAGCATCAACAAAGATTCAAAGATAGCGTTAGAACAGGAATTCCGCTGGGGGGATAATGTTGATCAGTTCTATTATCATCATTATGACGCGGGCTTTTTCTACAGCATAAAGAAATATTTAAGTATCGGAGGAGGGTATCGGCAGGTATTTGAATTAAAAAAAGGCAAATTCATGGCGGAAGAGGAGCCTTATCTGGCTGCGAGTTTGCTATGGGATCTTGCGGGTTTTAGTTTTGAAGATCGTAACCGCATAGAGTACCGTCATTTTGCCTATCAGGCTGATTCCGGAAGATATCGTAATAAAATAACGATGAAGTTGCCTTGGAAGTTTACCAGGTTCAATATCCAGCCTTATATTGGCGATGAAGCTTTCTTTAGCCTTGGTGGAACCAACATGTTCAATCAGAATAGGTTTTGTTTCGGCCTGGGCGTAAGCATAACTAAAAATGTAAGGGGAGAGGTTTATTATATGTTGCAGAGTACAAGAAACCCCGGGGATTGGGTAGATGCCAACGTATTGGGAACCAAACTAAAAATAGTCTTTTAATTGCCGTTTCTCCCGCTATTTCTGCTTGACCAGGTCTTACCTATAATATATACTAATTACCTAAGTTGCTAAAGAGAAGGCCGGCTATTTACCCTGGCCTAAGGGGTTTATTTCACTCCAAACGGAGGGACATATATGGATGAGATATTGGAAATATTGGAAAAAAATGGCCGCGCTGAAGTTGGGGATATCGCCAAGATGCTAAAGAAGAAGCCGGAGTCCATCAAACAGTCCATAAAGAAGTATGAAAAAGAGGGCGTTATTTTGGGTTACAAGGCAGTGATCAACCGGGAGCTTGTAAAAATTGAAGGCTCAAGCGTCCGGGCACTGATCGAGGTAAATATTACCCCCCAAAAAGATGTGGGTTTTGATAAGGTGGCCGAACGTATCTATTCGTTTGCCGAAGTTACCAGCTGTTATCTTATTTCCGGCACCTATGACCTGCTTTTGATCGTCGAGGGCAAGGACCTGAACACCGTGGCCAGGTTTGTGGCGGAGAAATTGTCGCCCTTAGAGAATATCAAAGGCACGACCACCCATTTCTTGCTCAAAAAATACAAAGAAGACGGCATGATCCTGAAGCACAGGGAAGAGAATAAGCGGATAGCAATATCGTATTAATAGCGTAGAGCGTAGAGCGGATAGCGTTTAGAAAAAAATTCAAAACCTATCCGCTAAACGCTAAACGCTAAACGCTAAAATGAGTGATTTTATTTCTGAAAAAGTAAAAAACATGCAACCCTCGGGGATCAGGGCATTCTTTGACCTGGTGCTCGGGATGAAAGACGTGATCTCGCTGGGCGTGGGTGAGCCGGATTTTGTCACCCCCTGGCAGATCCGGGAGGCAGGGATTTATTCGCTGGAGCAGGGTTTTACCTCTTATACCTCGAACAAAGGGCTTTATAAGCTGCGTTTGGGATTGAGCCGTTACCTGAAAAATCGCTATGGCCTGGAATATAGCCCGGACGAGGAGATCCTGATCACCGTGGGCGTAAGCGAGGGCGTGGACCTGGCGCTCAGGGCATTATTAAACCCCGGAGACAAAGTCCTGGTTCCTGTCCCGAGTTACGTTTCTTACGGGCCGGTAACGGAGCTTGCCGGCGGCATACCGGTTTATATTGATACCTCTAAAGATGGATTTAAGCTTACGACGGGAAAACTTCTAAAAGCTATTGATGAAAAAACAAAGGCCGTGGTCTTAAATTATCCCTGTAATCCTACGGGCATTTCTTATACCAGGAAAGAACTGTCTGCGTTGAGCAAGGTGTTGTCCGCGCATAAATTAATTGCGATCAGCGATGAGGTTTATGGGGACCTGACCTATGATTTTGAACATGTGCCTTTTGCTACCTTGCCCGGGACAAAGGTAAGCACGGTTTACCTTAACGGATTTTCCAAGGCCTTTGCCATGACCGGCTGGCGCGTGGGGTATGCCTGCGGGCCCAAAGAGATAATCGCGGCCATGACCAAGATCCACCAATATACCATTATGTGCGTGCCTATTACCAGTCAGATGGCGGCTAGCGAAGCGCTTGAGAGCGGCAAGAAATCGGTTGAAGAAATGAAGCGGGAGTATAGGAGAAGGAGAGAATTTGTCATCGACGGGCTAAACCGTCTGGGTTTGCGTTGCAGCAGGCCGCAAGGGGCGTTCTACGCCTTTCCCTCGATAAAAACCACCCGTCTTTCCTCGATTGAATTTTCCAGGCGTCTTCTCGCGGAGCAAAAAGTGGCGGTTGTGCCGGGAACTGCCTTTGGGGATTCCGGGGAAGGTTATATCAGGATTTCTTACGCCTCCAGCATAGAGAATCTCAAGAGTGCCCTGGCGAGGATCGAGATATTCTTGAAAAAGAGGTCGTAAATGGCTAAAAAAATCTTGGTAGTTGATGATGATCCGGATATGGTTGCAGTTTTAAGCAAGCGGTTGAAGTCAAACCGCTATCAGGTAGTTACCGCCTACGATAGCGAGGAAGGCCTGGAAAAGGCCAAGGTAGAGAGCCCGGATTTGATCATCCTGGATGTGATGATGCCGGGAATGGATGGGGCAGCCATGGCAGCGGTGCTCAGGGAGAGCGAAGAGACCCGTAATATCCCGGTTGTATTTCTCACCGGCATAGTAGAGAAAGAAGAGGCCCGGTGGCAGGATCATAAAATAGGCGGGAATATATTCGTTGCCAAGCCTTTTGATACCAAGGAACTGCTGGCGATCATAAAAAATAAACTTGAGGAATAATTTTTAGCGAAGGAGGAGAAGGTGGCCAAAAAAACAAAGAGCGAGATACTTAAGCTTGTGAAGGAGAATAACGTTAAATTCATCCGTCTCTGGTTTACGGATGTGCTGGGTTTCCTGAAGGGTTTTGCCATCACGCCCAATGAGCTGGAAGGCGCGCTGGAAGACGGGATGGGCTTTGACGGTTCCTCTATCGAGGGTTTTGCCCGCATTGAGGAATCCGACATGGTTGCCCGGCCTGACCCGGATACCTTCGCGATCATACCCTGGCGTTCGGGAGAGAATTACAGCGTGGCCAGGATGTTCTGCGATATCTACGAGCCAAGCGGCAAGCCATATGAGGGAGACCCGCGTTTTGTGTTGAAAAAGATCTTAGCCAGGGTCAAGGACATGGGTTATACCTATTATGTCGGACCGGAGCTGGAATATTTTTATTTTCCCAATGCGCAGGAACCAAAGCCGCTTGACCAGGGAGGGTATTTTGACCTCGTGCCCCTGGATGTGGCCCAGGACCTGCGGCGCGATACCATCCTTACCATGCAATCTTTGGGGATCCAGGTGGAATACAGCCACCACGAGGTAGCTGCCAGCCAGCACGAGATCGACCTGCGCTACAAGGACGCCTTGACTATGGCGGACAATGTGATGACTTACCGCCTGGTAGTAAAGGAGATCGCCCGTCAGCACGGCGTATACGCTACCTTTATGCCCAAGCCCATATTCGGCATTAATGGTTCAGGCATGCACGTGCATCAATCGCTATTCAAGGGAGAGAAGAACGCCTTTTTTGAAAAGTCGGAAAAATATCATCTCTCGCATATCGGTAAATCTTTTACCGCCGGGTTACTAAAGCACGCGCCCGAGATCACCTCGATCACCAGCCAGTGGGTTAATTCCTATAAGCGGCTTGTTCCCGGATACGAGGCCCCGGTGTATATCTGCTGGGCGCAGATGAACCGTTCGGCATTGATCCGCGTCCCTATGTATAAACCGGGCAAGGAAAAGGCCACCCGCATTGAATATCGCTCTCCTGACCCGGCATGTAATCCCTATCTGGCCTTCACGGTTATGCTGGCCGCCGGTCTTGAGGGTATTAAGAAGAATTACAAATTAGCCGATCCGGCAAATGATAATATCTACCATATGACCGAAGAACAAAGGGATAAGTCGGGAATAAAATCGCTGCCGGAGGATTTGCTGGAGGCGATCCGCATTACCGAGAAGAGCAGCCTCGTAAAGGAGTGCCTGGGAGACAAGGTATTTGAGTATTTTATCCGCAACAAACAGGTGGAGTGGGATGAGTATAAGGCGCAGGTCACGCAATACGAAGTAGACAAATACCTGCCGATACTTTAGAGATATAAGCTAGATGGCAAAAGATAATTATAAGATTTACATAAAGCAGATCGAGGCTATCTCCAAAGTGGCCAATCTTATTACCTCCGGCCTATACCTGGAAGAATTGCTGCGTTTAGTGGTGCAGGTGACCGCGGAGATAATGAATTCCAATATCTCCTCGCTTATGCTTCTTGACCCTGAAAAAAAAGAGCTGGTAGTCAGGGCCACCCAGTCTATCTCCGAGGCATACAACAAGAAGCCCAACCTGAAATTAGGCGAAGGTATTGCCGGTGAGGTTGCCCAGGGGAATAAGGCTATCTATGTGTTGGACATCAAGAAAGACAAACGTTATTTAAACCAGGATATAGCCAAAAAAGAAAGCCTGTGTTCTTTGGCCAGCGTCCCCTTGGCTGTAAAGGGGAGGGTTATCGGAGTGCTTAATTGCTATACCTCAAAAAAACATAAATTCACCAAGCACGAGACGGATCTTTTGACGGCCCTGGCCAACCAGGCAGCTATTGCCATCGAGAATGCGGAGCTGGATTTACGGGCGCGCAGCGCCGAAGAGGCCCTGGCCACGCGCAAGGTTATCGAACGGGCCAAGGACATCCTTTCCCAGGAGGCGAACATCTCTTCCTCCGAGGCCTTCCGTTTAATCCAAAGACAGAGCATGGATACCCGTAAGTCCATGCGCGAAATTGCCGAGGCGGTAATCCTGGCCAAAGATATTAAGGTTAAAGGGGCGAAGTAGGTTTGAAAGAGAAGAATATCCGCATTGCCATAGCCCAGATCAACTGTACGGTCGGCGACCTCAGAGGCAACTGCCGCAAGATCAAAGAATATCTAGAGAAGGCTAGAATTGCCGGAAGCGACATCGTTTCTTTCCCGGAGCTGGCTGTTTGCGGCTATCCCCCCGAAGACCTGCTTTTAAAACCAAAATTTATCCGCGATAACCTTGACGCAGTAAAGGACCTGGCCAAAGAGGTCCACGACATTATCGCAGTGGTGGGTTTTGTGGATAGGGGCCAAAACGGACTTTATAATGCCGCGGCAGTGATCAGCGACGGCGGGATTAAAGGGATCTACCGTAAGATGCTTCTGCCGAATTACGGGGTATTTGACGAGAAACGGTATTTTTTAAGCGGGGTATCCGCCCCGCTGTTTAAGGCCGGTAATATTATCTTTGGCGTAAATATCTGCGAGGATATCTGGTCTGCCCAGGGGCCCACGAAACAGGAGGCCCGGTTCGGCGCCAGGCTTATCGTTAATATCAATGCCTCGCCTTATCATGCCGGCAAGCGAAAAGAGAGAGAGTCCGTGCTTACCAGGCAGGCTAAAGGCAACCGCGCCTTTATTACCTATGGTAATTCCGTGGGCGGGCAGGATGAGCTGGTTTTTGACGGCCAGAGCATGGTGGTGGACGATAAAGGCAAGGTGATCGCCTATGCCGCGGCATTTAAGGAAGACCTGTTGATAGCGGATCTGGATATTCCTCCGGTTGAGAAAACCCCCAAGCCCGCCGCGGTCGTAATCACAAATAAACTCTCAAGTAAAAAGAAACCTGTTTTGCCAAAACGGTCAACCCGGCCGCTTAAACCGCTGCCTGAGATCTATCAGGCGCTTTTATTGGGTTTGCATGATTATGCGGCCAAGAATAATTTCCAAAAGGTAGTGGTGGGCTTAAGCGGGGGGATCGATTCTTCATTTGTAGCTACGTTAGCCTCCGACGCGCTGGGAAAGGATAATTGTATCGGTGTTTTTATGCCTACCCGGTATTCTTCGGAGGAATCCCTTAAGGACGCTAAAGAACTGGCGCAAAACTTAGGTATAAAATTCATCAATATCCCCATTGAGCAGATATATAAGATGTTCCTCTTGACCCTTGAGCCGCATTTTTCCGGGCTCCCCAGGAATATCGCCGAAGAAAACGTCCAGGCGCGTATCCGCGGCACAATGCTCATGGCGCTTTCCAATAAATTCGGGTGGTTGGTCCTGGCGACCGGTAATAAGTCCGAGATGAGCACGGGTTACGCCACGCTCTATGGAGATATGGCCGGCGGTTTTGCCGTGATCAAGGATGTGCCAAAGATGCTGGTATATAAGTTGGCAGAATACCGCAACGCGCAAGGGGCGGTAATCCCCCGGAATGCCTTTACCAAGGCCCCGACGGCAGAACTGAGGTTTGATCAAAAGGATGCCGATACCCTGCCGGTTTATGATGTCTTGGATCAGATCTTAAAGGCCTACGTAGAGCAGGATAAGGATATAGAAGAGATCGTTTCTCTGGGGTTTGACCGCGAGACCGTGCACAGGGTTTTAGGCATGGTGGATAGAAGCGAATATAAAAGACGCCAGGCAGCTCCCGGGATCAAGATCACCGCTAAAGCGCTGGGCAAGGACAGGAGAATGCCGATCACCAACGGCTACCGTCCTTAAAGAGAAGCTGGAAGCGTGGGTGCAGAAGCAGGAGACTAAGACGAGGAGCTAAGATGGCAAAAAATATATTAGTGATTGATGATGAAGGGCTCGTAACCAAAAGCCTGCAGAGGTTACTTAAAAAAGAAGGTTTTAATGTTGTAATTGCTGCCGGCGGAGAAGAGGCAATAGAGCAATGTAAAGGCGTTGACTTCGATTTGATCGTTTCCGATATCAGAATGCCGCAACTCGATGGAATAGCAACTATCAGAAAGATAAGAGCGTTGCTAAAAGAGTCAGGCAAGCAGCCGATCCCGGAAATCTTTATTACCGGATACGCCGATGAAGATGCCTATAAAAATGCATTAGAATTAAAAGTCGCGGATTACATATATAAACCTTTTTATACTAAAGAATTTGTGGATAAAATCAAGAAAAATTTAGATGTTGCTAAAGAATAAAATTGCGATTATCAGCGGCGCCAGCCGGGGCATAGGACGGGCAATAGCGTTAGAGTTAGCCCGCGAGGGGGCGAATATAGCCTTTAATTACCTTAAAAGTAAGTTAGAGGCTCAGGATCTGGAAGAGGAACTTATGGCTCTTGGCGTGAGAGCAAAAGCCTCTCAGGTGAATATCAGCGATTTTGATGCTGTTTCCGAATGGGTAAAAGAAACCAAAGAGTTCTTTGGCGGGCTTGATATTGTAATAAATAATGCCGGTATTATTAAAGATATGGCATTAATGTTTATGGCAAAGGTGGACTGGCAGGAGGTGATAGATACAAACTTGGGCGGGGTTTTTAACCTTACCCGTGCGGCGATAACCGGTTTTATGAAAGAGAAAAGCGGTAATATTATCAACATATCTTCTGTCAGCGGCATTGTAGGCATGGCTAAGCAAACAAATTACGCTGCCTCAAAAGCAGGTATTCTGGGTTTTACCAAGTCTTTGGCTAAAGAGGTCGGAGCATACAATATCAGGGTAAATGCCGTAGCCGCAGGATTCATCGAAACGGATATGACCAAAGCCCTGAAAGCCTCATATAAGGACGAAATGTTAAAACAGATCCCATTTGGAAGATTTGGCAAGCCGCAAGAGGTAGCAAAGGCAGTCAAGTTTTTGGCAAGTGAAGAGGCAGGGTATATAACCGGAGAGGTCATCGTTGTTGACGGCGGATTAACAATGGCGTAAAAAGTTTACCTAAAGGCTCTATGGGTCAAGAGCGGATAGTGATTACAGGGATAGGAGTGCTTGCTCCAAATGGCATAGGTAAGGAGGCTTTTTGGTCTGCTTTAAAAGAGGGGCGTTCCGGAATAAAACCGGTAACGATTTTTGACCCCGGCCTTTTCAAGACAAAGCTTGCCGGTGAAATCAGCGATTTTAACGCGGAAGAATTCTTAGGGCCAAAGGATTTACAGAATACAGATAGAGGAACAAAGCTTGTCTGTTCAGCAGCAAGGCTGGCATTAGAAGACGCCAGACTCAAGATAACAGAAGAAAATACTGAAGAATTCGGTGTTGCCACAGGAACGACTCTCGCCCTCTGGAATATTGCCGAGTTTGGCAGGGAAATAGTCCAGGATGGCCCCCGGTTTGCCACGGCTGCCATATTCGTTGGCACCACGATTAATACCGCTTCCAGCCAAATTTCAATTCGCCATAAGATCAAGGGATTTAACGCTACTATTTCTACGGGCTTTACCGCAGGCCTGGATGCCCTTAAGTACGCGGTAAGCTTCATCAAACTAAACAGGGCTAAAGCTGTCTTAGTGGCCGGTGTTGAAGGGTTGACGTTTGCGAGTTTCGCCGGATTTTATAAGGTGGGTTTTCTTGCCGGCCTAAAAGGAGAAGAACTGTCCTGCCCCTTTGATAAAAGGAGAAATGGGATTATCCTGGGCGAGGCTGCAGCCGTTCTGCTTGTAGAAGGCGAGGAATATGCCAGGAAAAGGAATGCTCATATTTATGCGGAATTGGCCGCGGTGGAAAATTCCTTTGACGCCTTCCGGGCTGCAAAATATGAGCCGAAAGCCGCGGGCTTAAAAGAAACCATGACAAAGGCAATTAAGAACGCGGGACTGCGGGAAGATGATATTGACTGTATATCGTCCGCCGCTAATTCAGTGGTGCAGCAGGATATGCTAGAAACTTATGTCATAAAACAAGTATTCAATACGCGCGCTAAAACTGTGCCGGTCAGCGCCATCAAATCCATGGTGGGAGAAACTGTCAGCGCAGGAGGCATTTTACAGATCGCCGCTTCATTAGGTTCTCTGGAAAAAGACTTTATCCCGCCCACAATAAATTATAAAGAAAAAGATGCCGATTGCGACCTTGATTATGTGCCGAATGCGCCAAGGCAGCAGAGAGTCAATAATATATTAATAAACAGCTTTGGGCCGGGTGGGAATAACGCTACCGCTGTTATAAAAAGATACGGAGGTGAATAGCTATGACACCGCAAGAACTGGAAAATAAAATGAAAGAGCTCGTCGCAGGCGTGATCGGAATGCCGCTTGATAAACTCTCGGGAGATGCTGATTTTGCCCGGGATTTGGACGTAGATTCTATGAAGGCCATAGAGATCACCGGTGCAATAGAGAAGACATTTAAGATCATCGTTCCCGAAGAAGAGATCCGTAAGATCAGAACGCTAAATCAGGCTACAGCTTTAGCTAAGCAGCTCCTCGATATTAAATAACCGCCATGGTCTGGGATAAAGAAAAGATTAAAACAATATTGCCGCAGCGCGAACCCTTTCTCTTCATTGATGAAGTAATTGAGGTGGAAGAGGGGAAACGCGTCGTGGCAAAAAAGTACCTTGATCCCGCGGCGGATTTTTTTAAAGGGCATTTTCCGGGCAATCCGGTGATGCCGGGCGTTCTGACAATTGAAGCAATGGCGCAGGCGTCAATTATACTGTTTTATACCGCTAAACCCGGCATCGCAAAAACTAACCCTGATTATTATTTAACTAATGTCAATGTGACATTCAAATCTCCGGTGTATCCCGGGGATACGCTTATATTAGAAGCGTGTAATTTTAAAATAGTAGACTTTGGGGGAGTAATAGATGTGACCGCGAAGGTGGGAGATAGAATTGCAGCTACAATGAGAGGTTCTTTTGCCGTAGTAGCTAAGAAAAGAAAAAATGGAAAATAACCGCAGGGTAGTTGTAACCGGCATAGGAGTTGTGACTTCAGTGGGCATAGGCAAAGATGCCTTCTGGGACGCTATTATTAACGGCAGATCCGGGATAACCGAGATCACCTCTATAGATACCTCTGCCTATAAATGCCATCGCGGCGGGGAAGTAAAGAATTTTAATCCCGAGGATTTTATCCCTAAGAGAAGAATCAAGTTTTTAGGCAGATGTTCGCAATTGGCAATTGCAGCCAGCTCTTTGGCATTGGCAGATGCGCAGCTGCCTCGTAAGGCCACTATCGGAAAAGAAATGGGCGTTCTTATCGGCACAACTACAGGGGAAAGGCCGCTTGAAGAATTAGTCTCTGCCTGGGCAAAGGGCGGCTTAAAAGACATTGACAGGGCAAAGGTATTACAGGCCGCGGTAAACAATATATCGGCAAATGTAGGCATAGAGTTTAAGGCCATGGGGCAAAATTATCTCATTCCTACTGCCTGCGCCGCAGGGAACTATGCCATAGGCTACGGTTTTGATCTGATTAGAAGCGGAGAGTTGAATTTTGCCTTAACAGGAGGCGCGGACGCTTTCTCTACCGTTGCCTTTACCGGATTTCAGAGGATCTATGCGATGTCCCCTGATGTTGTCCGGCCATTTGATAAGAATAGAAAGGGTATGATGCAGGGAGAAGGGGCGGGAGTCCTTTTGCTGGAATCGTATGATTCTGCGGTAAAAAGAAAAGTTAAAATATACGCCGAGATTTTAGGCTACGGACTATATTGCGATGCCTATCATGCCACTGCCCCTGACCCAAAAGGGATCACCAGGGTTATGGAGAAGGCCCTTAAGGAAGCAGGCCTGACCTATAAAGATGTGGATTATATCAGCGCGCATGGCACAGGGACAGGACCTAATGATAAAGCAGAGTGTGAAGCGATCAGGAATGTTTTTAAAGAAAGATACAAGGAGGTCATGGTAAGTTCAATAAAGTCTATGCTTGGGCATCCTATGGGCGCCGCATCTGCCATAGAGGCCGCGGTTTGCTGCCTGGCAGTGAAGGAGAATATAGTCCCTCCCACGATAAACTATGAAACTCCCGACCCGGAGTGCGATATAGATTGCGTCCCTAATAAAGCGAGGAAGGCAACGGTAAGGATCGCCCTCAATAACGGCTTTGCCTTTGGTGGAAATAATGCTTGTGTAGTATTTAAAAAATATAAAGGTTAAACCACGATAAAAATGGCTGGAAGTAAACGGATAGTCATTACAGGATTAGGTCCATTTTCGGCGATCGGCACCGGCAAAGATGATGTCTGGGATTCCGTGTTAAGGAAGTATACAGGGCTTACGCAGGAGGAATTTGTCCTGGATGGTAAACTGGTCGATAAATATTTTGTCCATAAGATAAAAGAATTTAATATCGAAAAGTTTGGTATTGATAAACAAATCCTGGAGGATATCCTCAGATGGAAAGACCGGAGGGAGCCGCAGGATCTCTTTTACCTTATGGCAGCGGCAAAGCTTGCGCTGGATGACGGCAGGATAAACATTGACAGGAACAGAATCGGCCTGGTCCTTGCGCACGAGAACCCCGGCCTGGATGAATTTTACGCAGATCTAATAAATGAATTTTACAAATTAAGGCAAGAAGATAAGACCGGATTTTTTAAAGGTATCAACGAAGGGTTTGCCAAAAGAGGCCACGATTTACAGACTTTTGTATTTTTATATTTTGTGGCCAAGGCGTTGGATATACATGGGTATTCGTTGTTTATCAATAATGCCTGCGCTTCAGGCCTATTCGCCGTTGAAACAGGCGCAGATATTATAAGGAGCGGGAAATGCGATTGCGTGATTGTCGCCGCATCCGATAAATCCAGCATCTTTAAACAATCCTGGTTCAGGCGTTTAGAGATGTATCCCGAAGATGGATTGATAAAACCGTTTGCCAAAAACAGGGATGGTTTTGTCTTGGGCGATGGCGGGGCAGGTATTATGCTTGAGAGCTTAGACAGCGCCCTAAAGAGAAAAGCGCATATTTACGCAGAATATCTAGGCGGGGCATTTCATATGGAGGCCTGGAAGATATCAATTCCCGATATGGGGGGCAATTCGTATAGCACGGTAATCGAATCTGCGCTTAAAAATTCAGCCGTTAATAGGAAAAGCATAGATTTGCTCGTTCCCCACGGCGTTGCCACCCCTGTTACTGATGCATACGAGGCAAAGGCAATAACAGATGTTTTTGGAAAAAATCCCAAAAAGCCGCTTATCACGGCATTAAAACCATACATTGGCCACAATTTAGGCAGCACAGCCCTGTTAGAAACAGTCATCTTACTGTTGTCTTTAGAAAACAATACAATTCCTCCGACTTTAAATTGTCAGATCCCCGATGCAAAACTTAATATCTCTCCTGTCAGGGATTTAATTAAAACAAAACTTAATACGGTTATGAAAACCGCCTGCGGTTTTGCCGGATATAATGGGGCAGCGGTGTTTGGGAAACTATGAAGAAAATGGAAATAAGACAAATTTGCATTGAAAATGCAAATTTGTCTTGACAGAATTACCCGCTGTAGTATAAGAATATTATGGCCAAAGACGTATATATACATAGAGAAATAGAAGATAGCATTGAAAAAGCGGTTAAACAGTTTCCTGCTGTTGCCTTAACGGGGCCGCGCCAGTCGGGTAAATCCACATTGTTAAAAAAGGTATTTGGCAAGACTCACCAAGTTGTTTCTTTTGATGACCCCCTTACGCGGCAAAAGGCTATATCGGATCCAAAACTTTTTCTGGAAAACTTGCGGGAACCCATAATATTTGATGAAATTCAATATGTCCCCGAGATATTATCTTACCTAAAGATCCTCATAGACAGAGACCGCAATAAACGAGGGCGTTTTATATTAACCGGCTCACAGCAATTCAATTTAATAAAGAATTTAGGGGATAGTCTGGCAGGCAGGATAGGTCTGCTAACATTATTGCCATTTAGCAGAGAAGAAAAAAAGCATATGCTCCGTCTTAAAAATAAAACGATTACACTACAGCAGGTTTTTATAGACGCCTGTCTTCGGGGTTCTTTCCCGGAACTTAATATGCATCCAAAGATAGGTTTTGAAATCTGGTATGGAAGCTATCTTCAGACATATTTGGAAAGAGATGTGCGCAGTATCTATGACATAGGCAGCTTAAGGGAATTTCAGAAATTTATCCAGGTTTTAGCAGTACGCTGCGGCCAATTCTTAAATCTAAGCAATATATCTAATGAATTAGGCATATCGGTAAATACAGTAAAAAAATGGCTTTCTATTTTGGCAGCAAGCCAGCTTGTATATCTGTTGAGTCCATATTATAGGAACTTAAGCAAACGTATAGCAAAAAATCCTAAGGTATATTTTACAGATTGCGGCTTGGTTTGTTTTCTGGCAGGGATAAGAGATAAGAGATACTTATTGAACGGCCCTATGGCGGGCCCGCTTTTTGAAAACTTTGTAATCCAGGAAACATTGAAAGCTTATGCAAACAAGGCGAAAATGCCGAATATGTTTTACTTGCGCACACATAATGAATTAGAAATAGATTTGATTATAGAAAAGAATATGCAAATCTTTCCGTTTGAGATTAAGCTCAGCAAATCGCCAAATGTAAATATGGCCAAACCCATAGAGAGATTTAAGAAGACATTTTCTAAGCTAAATATTCTGCCCGGTAGAATAATCTGCCTAAGCGATAAAGAAGACTTCTTAACCCGCGATATATCCACACAGCCCTTAGATGGTTATTTAAAATGGATTAAGAGCTAATTAAATATATGTCCGAAAAATACGATGTCATAATTATCGGCGCTGGAATAGGGGGGTTAACCGCTGCCGCCATATTGGCAAAAAACGGCAAAAAAGTGTTGGTTCTTGAGAAAAACCCTGTTGCCGGCGGGTATGCGGTAAATTTTAGGAGGGGCGGATTTGTATTC
>JAPLLV010000067.1 GCA_026387405.1 Candidatus Omnitrophota bacterium | reverse complement strand
AGGGAGATCATGAATGAGTTACTTTAAAGCCCTGGGATTAGAAACAGAGCCTTTTTCCACCAGTCCTGATCCGCAATTTTTTTATCATTCCACGAGTCATAATACCGCACTGAAACGCCTGGAGATCGCCGTGCGCCTTCGCCGGGGCTTATGCCTGATCCTGGGGGATGTGGGCACAGGCAAGACTACTCTTTCCCGCACGCTCCTGCAAACGTTTAAGAACGAACCCAATTTTATCTTCCATCTGATGCTTGACCCCAGCTTTAGTTCTGAATTTCAATTTCTCTTGAGCTTAGTGAAGATGTTCGGCATAACCCCGGCCTTTAAATCCACCCTTGATTTCAAAGAGGCCCTTGAAAAGCATCTTTTTCAGAAGGGCGTAGAGGAGAATAAGACCATCGTGCTCTTGATCGATGAGGGGCAGAAGATCACGCAGGAAAACCTCGAGGTCTTAAGGACGCTTTTAAATTTTGAGACCAACGAATATAAATTATTGCAGTTGATCATCATGGCGCAGGTGGAACTCCTCCCGAGGATAAAACGCGTACGCAATTTTATGGATCGCGTAGCGCTAAAATATACTATTAATCCTTTGGATGAAAGAGAGACAAAAGAGATGATCGAGTTCCGGCTTAAGCAAGCAGGGTATCAAGGCCCCGAAGAGCTTTTTACTGATGAGGCAATACAGCTCGCGTATTTTTATACCCAGGGTTATCCGCGCAAGATATCCATGCTTTGCCATGACGCATTGGAGACTGCCGTAATGCAGGGCGCATCTAAAGTGAACCTCGAGATCATAAACGGCTTGATTGCCATGCGCGAAGACCATGCCCAAAGATAATATTCCTCCTGAAGAAAGGTTATTGCGGTTGATCCGGGGACAGGATAAGACCGCAGGCGCCAAAGACGCGCAGGCGCCCTTGCCCCCACAGGATACAAAACCGCAGTTAAAATCTCAAAGACACAATCCCTTAATAAGATTATCCTTGAAATTCAGCCTTAAGAAAGCCCTCCTACTGGCCTTTGTTTTATCCGCTATTTATTTGGCAGCAGTTTTCTTTTTCCCCCTGTTTTATTCCGACCGCATAGATTTGCCTCAGGCACAGCCAGGAAGAAACGCAGCCTTGCAATCCGGGGAGACTAAACAAAACAGGCAGCCTCTGGAGCACTATTTAAACGCATTACACGGTCGCGATATCTTTGTCAATCAATTAGCGCAGACAAAAAATGGAGCCCCGGGAGCCCTGGCCGCGGACTTGATCAAAGATATGAGCCTTGTGGGGATCATCTCCGGAGTCGATCCCCAGGTAATAATTGAAGACAAAAAAATGCAAAAAACATATTATCTTAAAAAAGGGCAATCCATTGGTGAGCTGCAGATCGAAGATATACAGGAAGGTAAGATCATCATAAGTCATAACGGAGAGAAATTCGAATTGTATTTATAATGTTGCACCCGGCCCTATCGGATGGGCCGGTGTTCGCTACTGCGAAGGAGGAGAAGATGAGAAGCAATTTTTTGCCCGTCTTTATAATCACGGTTTTACTTTGTAGCTCAGGCGCCTTAGCTCAAAATGAAGCGCCTCCGCCCAACAGCGACCAGAACCCTCCGGAATTGTCTGATGAGCGCAACCAGCAAGGACAGGAGCAGTTGCCTCCGGAAGTATCTATGGAGCAAGTTTCCCCTCCGGTCCCTTCGTCTACGGAGCAGCCAGGGGCTATTTCGATACACCAGAATAAGATATCCCTGGATATCAAGGGAATGGATATAATAGACGTACTAAAGATGCTTTCCGTGCGCTCCGGCATGAATATGGCTGTAGGCAGGAACGTTACCGGCAGGGTTACACTTTTTTTAAAGGACGTGGATGTCTGGGATGCCTTTGAGATCATCATCTTGGCCAACGACCTGGCCTACGATAGGAAAGGCGGGATCATCAATGTAATGACCCAAAGAGACTATGAATTGCTTTATGGGGAACGTTACCAGGATAAAAAGCAGGCTAAGCTTGTTCAGCTAAAATACGCCAAGGGAGCGGACCTTTCCAAGGCCTTAAATCAGATCAAGAGCAATGTCGGCAGGGTGATCGTGGATGAGGGCTCAAATACCCTGGTCTTAGTGGATGCCCCGCAGAAGATCAAAGATATGGAGGGCCTTATCGCAAAAGCCGACATGCCGCTGGAGACTAGGATTTATGGCCTTAATTATGCCCAGGCAGAGAAAATCAGCCCTAAGATACAGGAGGCGATTACCAAAGGCGTAGGCTCAATGAGGGTAGATGAGCGTACCAATAAGATCGCCATAACGGATTATCCGGAGAGGCTGGATGATATCGGAAAAATCATCAAGGCCTTTGACGCGAAGACGCCGCAGGTGTTGATCGACGCGCAGATCATTGATATCAAGCCGAGTGATTCGTTCAAGATGGGAGTTGACTGGAATTTCTGGATAGAAAAACATTTTCAAATCGCTGCTCCTTTGGGATTGGCGACTGGTGGCAGCGGGCTCGTCTTCGGGACACCCGGGTCACCCACCAGTGCCAGTGCCTCAGCCCCGTCAGACAAAAATAACTATAAATATATCATTGATCTTTTGCGCACTATCGGCGATTTGAAAATCTTAACCAGCCCGCGGATCATGGTTTTGAATAACCAGGAGGCGAGTATCCTTGTAGGAAGAAAACAGACGTACTTTACTTCCTCGTCAGTTGTCAACTCGCAGACCACAGTTACGACGGACACCCCCCAGGAGTTGAATACGGGTATTGAGTTACACGTTACTCCCACCATTAATAATGATCATTTTGTGACTATGAAGATCAAGCCCAAAATAAGCACCGGTTCACTCGTCTCGGTGAAAACGAACGGGCAGGATAATTCTGCCCCTGACATGACTACTGCAGAGGCGGAGACTACAGTGATGGTTAAGGACGGCGTGACCATTATTATGGGAGGGTTACGAAATAACCAGCGCGACAAGACAGTGAAAAAAATCCCGGTCTTAGGCGATCTACCCGGAATCGGCTTTTTATTCCGCGATACGAGTGACGCGGTTACCAAGGAAGAGTTAGTCATTCTTCTTACTCCCCATATTATTTCCGGGGAGAGCACATTCCTGGATTCTCCAGAAACAAAATCGCCTAACCAGGTAGAGGCAAAAATGGTAAATGGAGATATTGTCCTTGAGAAGCCGTCGAAGAAAGATAGCGATCCCGGGGATACCAGCGTTGAATATTATAATTTTGTGGTGAAGAAAGTGCAGTAATTGGCTATGATAGACCGGCCTAGGGGAGAAAAAGGCGGGGTAGAGGTTTTATTCACGCTTACAAAAAGGGGCAAGCTGGTAGGAGAACCGCAAGTTTCGAGTATCGATAATCCGGTCCTGCAGCCGTTCGTCATCCGGGCGATAAAGAACGCGTCTCCTTTTCCGCCTTTCCCCGGTTCGCTGCAGAAGGAGCAGCAGGCATTCAAGATCAACCTGAATTATGAATAAAATTGACTTTCCAGACCCGCGGTGGAATGAGCAATTGACAAAATAATGAATTAGCTATATTCTAATAAAATTGGAGGAAGTATGCCGTATAAGTTACTGATCGTGGATGACGAGGCCGATGTCTGCGAATTTGCCGCTAATTTTTTCCGTAAACGCAAGATCGAGGTATCTACTGTCTTAAGCGGGGAGGAAGCGCTGCAGGCCGTGGATAAAGAAAAACCACACCTGATCCTTTTAGACATCAAAATGTCCGGGATAGACGGGCTCGAGACCCTGCGGCGCCTCAAAGAAAAGGATCAAAGCGTCAAGGTTATCATGGTTACCGGCAGGAAGCCCGAGGATGACGATTCTTTACAGAAATGCCGCCAGCTCGGAGCGGTGGATTATATCCATAAGCCTTTGGAACTGGATGAATTGGAGCGCGTGGTCATGTCGGAACTCCAAGGAGAAAAAAGAAAGACAGTATGACCGTCAACTATAAGAAAGAGTTAGAGTCCGCGGCCAAGAGCATGATACTGGTGCACGAGGCAGACTTGTTGATCAAGATGATCGTGCGCACCATCGTCCAGAAGGTAAAGGTGAGCCACGCCGGCGTGTTGCTGCAGGATAAGGAGAAGGACACTTATATACTGAATTTCTCCCGGGGCGCCAAGGGGTTGCGCATACCGCAAGGGTTCGCGCGCATGGATAAGGATAATCCCCTGATCCGTTTCTTCGGCGAACGTAAGAATAAGGCGTTTTTCGAGCACGGGGCCTTAGTTTACAAAGAGGCAAAAAAGATCCTGGATCGCGATATCCCGTCTGATTCTAAGCAGCTCCTGCGTAAGGTCCTTTATCAGATGGAGATGTTTGATGTCCAGGTTACAATACCCAGTTATTTCCGCGAAGAGCTTTTAGGCGTGCTTTTGCTGGGTAATAAGCCCCGCGGTAAGGCCTTCCTGCGCGAAGAGCTGGATTTTTTTACCGCCCTTGCTTCCGATGTTGCTATGGCCATACGCAATGCCTGGCTTTTTAAAGAATTAGAGGCCGAGCTTGAAAAGAAACACCACCTTTTTATCCACACGACCGTTGCGCTTGCCGCGGCCATTGATGCCAAGGACCATTATACCCACGGCCACACCGCGCGCGTGACAAAAATAAGCATTGATATTGCCAAGCGCCTCGGCCAAAGGATTAAAGAAGTGTCCGAAGAAAAATTTTTGGAGGACCTGCATATAGCCAGCCTTTTGCATGATATCGGAAAGATCGGGGTCCCCGAGGCTATCTTAAACAAGGAAGGGCCCTTAGACAGCGAAGAAAAGAAGAAGATGCAGGAACACTCAATTCTGGGCGCGACGATACTGCAGCCTATCCAGGAATTGCAGCGTTCTATTCTG
This sequence comes from Candidatus Omnitrophota bacterium, assembly GCA_026387405.1. Taxonomy (GTDB): domain Bacteria; phylum Omnitrophota; class Gorgyraeia; order Gygaellales; family Profunditerraquicolaceae; genus JAPLLP01. Next base: position 24,671 of record JAPLLV010000067.1, on the reverse strand, counting down.
GGAGTAAAATACCATCACGAAAAATATGACGGCAGCGGTTATCCCGAAGGCCTAAAGAGCGATGAGATACCTTTGATCGCGGCCATTATCGCCGTGGCAGATTCATTTGACGCTATGACCTCAGACCGGCCCTACCGTAAGGGATTGCCCGTAGACCGCGCAGTCGAAGAAATCCGCAGTTTAAGCGGTAAGCAATTCCATCCCCTGGTCACTGAAATATTTTGCGAGCTCTACAAGGAAGGTAAGATCTAACCTCCCATGCGACCGAAACGCATAATCCTGATGTACATTTCCGAAGTCTCCGGCCACCACTCAGCCACCATCGCTATCGAGAAGGCGATCAAGTCATTGTCTTGCGATTCGGAGGTGTTAAATATCAATGCCTTTAACTTCACCAATCCTATTACTGAGAAGATAGTAAACCGCCTTTATATGGGGGTGATTAAACGCACGCCCAAGCTCTGGGATTATCTTTATGATAATCCCAGGGTGGTGAAGAAGCTGGAGAATATCAAAGACGCGATCCATAAATTCAATTCCCCGAAACTAAAGAAGCTCTTTGACAGGTTTAAGCCGGATGTAGTAGCCTGTGCCCAGGCGTTCCCCTGCGGGATGGTCGCTGATTACAAAAAGACATATCAGGCGAACCTCCCGTTGGTGGCAGTGCTTACCGATTATATACCGCACGCCTACTGGATTTACGATCCCGTGGATTATTATATCGCGCCCAGCGAGGAAGTAAAAGAGCGTTTGATGGAACGTGGCGTAGCCGAAGGAAAGATAAAGATCTTCGGCATTCCCTTTGCCCATGACTTTAATGGATCGGGAGAGCGAAGGCCGATCGCCGCCAGGCTTGGGTTGGATCCGGATATCTTTACTATCTTGATCATGGGCGGAGGCCAGGGTTTAGGGCCGATTAAGACCGTGGTGCGGTCATTGGAAAAATTGAAAGTACCCCTGCAGGAGATCATCGTGACCGGTATTAATAAAAAACTCTACCGCGCCTTGAAGCCGCGGGTGAAAAAATCCCGGCACAGGATTTGTCTTTATGGCTACGTGAATAATATCAATGAGCTCATGGAGGCGTCGGACGTAATCATTACCAAGCCCGGGGGGATTACCACTGCCGAGGCCCTTTGCAAGAACCTGCCGATGATTATTATCAGGCCGATACCCGGCCAGGAGATGAATAATACCCTGTATTTGACCAAGAAACAGGCGGCGATAAAGATTGACCGTCCGCAGGATACAGCGCCCCTGATAGCGGAACTGGTTTCTTCCCCCGAGAAGATCAAAGAGATGCGGCAGGCATCCTTAAATATAGCAAAACCCCGGGCAAGCCTGGATATCGCAGCGCTTCTGTTAAATTGCTGAACCATCAGTAAATCCCTGTTCGCTTACGCTCACGGGGATTTTTGAACACAATTATGCGCTTAAGCGCATATAGTGTACCTTGCCATATAAGGCACCTTTGCCTGTCGGTTGGCAAAGTGCGCCTCTTGTGAGGCGATTGGCAAGTACGCACTTGCTGTGCGAAATCCTGCAATGCGGGACGCTAAATAAAGACATAAGGTGCTTAATTATATCTTCTACAGGATAGGCCAGTTCCTCGCTTTACGGCTGCCCTTAGGATTAAGTTACAGGGTTGCCATACTCATTTCCGACCTGCATAATATCTTTTCTTTCAAGGACAGGCGCGCGGTAAGGGCCAATCTAAAAACTATCTTTCCCGAGAAAAGCCCTAAAGAGATCAGGCGTATCCGCAGGCGCATATCAATAAACTTTGCCAAATACCTGGTTGATTTTTTCCGCTTTTCCGTGATCGACGCTTCTTATCTTGAAGAGAACGTAAAGATAGAGAACCTGGTATATATTGACCGGGCGCTTTCTAAGGGAAAAGGAGTGATCATTCTTAGCGCACATTTGGGGAATTGGGAGTTAGGAGGGGTGGTCCTGGGGGTGCTTGGGTATCCTTTCTGGGTGGTTGCCCTGACGCACAAAAACAAGAAGGTTAATAGTTTCTTCAATTTCCAAAGGGAGAGTAAGGGGGTGCGCGTAATACCGTTAGGCAAAGCAGTAAGGCAGTGCCTGAGAGTCCTTGGAGAGAACAAGATGCTGGGGTTAGTCGGAGATAGGGATTTTACGGAAAGAGGGACGGTGCTGGACTTTTTTGGAAGGCCGGCAATTTTTCCGCAAGGCCCGGCGGCGTTATCTTTAAGCATGGGCGCGAGTATTGTGCCTGCTTTCATGCTTAGGAATAGCGATGAAAGTTTTACCCTGAGATTTGAAGAGCCGGTTCAATTCAGCCCTAGCGGCGAGAGAGAGCGCGATGTCAAGGATCTGATCGCCAAATACATATTGATATACGAGGATTATATCCGGAGATATCCGGACCAGTGGTATATGTTCAGGAGATTCTGGGTAAACCGATGAAGACCTGTGTAGTGATACCGGCATATAATGAAGCCAAGGAGATCGGCAGGATCGTAAGCGGGGTTCGCAGCCAGGGTATCCCGGTTATAGTGGTTGATGACGGCTCAATGGACGCGACTTCCAGAATAGCTCGAGAAGAAGGCGCGCAGGTCCTCAGGAACGAAACTAATGTCGGCAAGGGCTCTTCCTTAAGCAGGGGTTTTGCTCACGCCTTGGCGCAAGGATACGATGCGGTAGTCATTATGGACGGGGACGGCCAGCACGATCCTTTGGATATCCCTTCTTTTTTGCGGGCGCAAGAGCTTACAGGTTGCGAGATTATTATTGGCAACCGCATGCAAGAAGCGCAGACTATGCCCAGGCTGAGGTATTTGACCAACAGATTTATGTCGTGGCTGATATCCTGCATAATCGGCCAGAAGATACCGGATACCCAGTGCGGTTTCCGCCTGATAAAGAAAGAAGTTTTAAACAGGCTGTCACTCAGGACGCGCAAGTTTGAGATCGAATCCGAAATGATCATTAATGCCGCGCGCATAGGGTTTCGGATAGGATCGATCCCTATCAAGACTCTGTATAGGGACGAAAAGAGCCAGATCAATCCTTTTATCGATACCTTACGTTTTATCCGTTTCATCTTTTGTTCGGCGTTTTTACGGCGAGAGGTTTAGGCCATGGATTACGCAGCCTTGCGCAAAAGCATGGTTGATGAGCAGCTCATCCAGCGGGGGATAAAGGACAAAAAAGTCCTTTGGGCTTTCTATAAAGTAGAGCGGCACCGGTTTGTCCCAAAGGATATAAGTGATAACGCTTACGCGGATTTCCCCCTGGCAATAGGCGCAGGCCAGACCATCTCGCAGCCTTATATGGCAGCGTTGATGACGGAGTGCCTGGCGTTCTCCGGTAGCGAGAGGGTCCTTGAGATAGGTACCGGTTCAGGTTACCAGACCGCGATATTAGCCCTGCTGTCCAAAGAGGTCTTTAGCATAGAGAGGATCGGGCCTTTGGCAAAAAAAACCGAGGCCTTGCTCAAAGAGTTAGCCTACGTTAATATTAAAATAAAGACAGACGACGGGACCTTAGGCTGGCCCGAAGAATCCCCTTTTGACCGTATTATTATAACCGCAGCCGCATCCGAAGTTCCTCTCCCTTTAACCGAGCAGCTAAAAGACGGCGGGAAGATCGTATTACCTTTGGGTGAGGCCTCCAGCCAGGTATTGACGGTAATAAGTAAAAAAGAAGACAGGCTGGAACTTTCTCAAGTCTGTCCGTGTGTCTTCGTCCCATTAATCGGAAAATTCGGGATGAGGCAAAGTTAAGAAAGGCGGCGTATTGATACAGGTATATACCGGCGATGGCAAGGGAAAAACTACCGCGGCCCTGGGATTAGCGCTGCGCGCCTCCGGCGCCGGCAAAAAGGTTTATCTCTGTCAGTTCCTAAAAGGTAAATACTATTGCGAGTTGGCTTCTTTAAAGAAATTTAAGAACATTAAGGTCGAACAATTCGGTACAAGGTGTTTTATCAGGTCGGCCCCCACGGAAAAAGATGTGGCGCTGGCCAAAAAGGCATTGGCCTCGGCGCATAAGATCATAAAATCAAAGAAGTGTGATATCTTGATCCTGGATGAGTTAAATGTGGCGTTGAGCTTAAGGCTGTTGGAATTAAAAGATGTCTTGAAGCTTATCAAGGTTGTTCCCAGAGAGATCGAGTTGGTCATTACCGGGCGTAACGCCCCTCCCGCAATAATTGAACTCGCGGACCTGGTCAGCGAGATAAAAGAAGTAAAACATTATTTTCAGAAAGGCGTCAAGGCAAGAAAGGGGATAGAGTTTTAAGGATGAAAAGGTTCCTGTTATATCTATTCAGGTGGCAGTTGAGTACGCCCATCCTTTGGCTGGTGGTGAGGCGTATGGGCGCTGGCCTGTGGTCCACTGTCCTGGCTAACTTGATCGGCGGGGCGATATTCTTCTGGGTGGACAGGTTCATTTTTACCTCCAAGGCAGTTGAGATATGGCATATAAGAGAAGGTAAATGCGATAAATGCGGGGTGGTTTCCCACCTCTGGAGGTTGGTGAAGACCGCGGGATACGACAAGAGCGACGCCCAGCCGGTTTTTCTTTGTCTTAAGTGTTCAAAAGAAAAGACCGATGAATTAAGGGCCCAGGGTATCCCGGTCAGGGGAAAAAGCAAATAGAAATAGCGTCACCGAAAAATTTCATTGACAAAATTTTTCAGGATGCTAAAGTAAACCCCGTAAGAGAACAAGGTTCTCTTACGGGGCAAGAATACAATCAGGTATATAGGCGAGGGAAGCCTGTGAGAATCAGGCGCAGTCCCGCTGCTGTAAAGGCAACGAAACCTTTTGCTATACCACTGGCGTTTTATCCGGGAAGGTAAAGGGAGTAGATAAAAGCCTCAAGTCAGAAGACCCGCCTATATAAAAAGTTAGTCCCGTTAGAAACATCAAAGCTATCACACATTGAACAGTAGTTTCTAACGGGATAAACCTCGTGGATAAGGGCCATAGTAAATATTTGGGTGCAACCCGCCGGAATTTTGGCGGGTTTATTTTTTATATCGGTATGAATAAGATAATCATAGTAATGCTGTTGATGATTTCGGCGGCGGCCCCGGCAGGCGCCTCCCAGCGTTATATTTCTCTTGCCCCGGCGACCACGGAGATTTTATTTGCCCTGGGCCTGGATAATGAAATCGTAGGGGTGAGTTCTTACTGTGATTACCCGCAGGCCGCTAAGAGTAAAGACAAGGTAGGTAATTTTAGTCAGCCGAATATCGAGAAGATCATTTCCCTTAAGCCGGATATAATATTTGCCACGGGATTAGAGCAGGCGGGCCCGGTCAGCCAACTGCGCCAGCTTGGCCTTAAAGTCTATGTAAGCGACCCGTCAAACATGAAAGAACTGTTTAATTCAATAAAAGATATCGGCAGGCTTAGCGCAAAAGAAAAAGAGGCAGATGCCTTGATCATCAGGATGCAGTCCGTAATAGATGCCCTGGCTTTGAAAGTAAATTTAATTCCGTCCAGAAAAAGGCCGCGTGTTTTTGTAGAGATCTGGCACGATCCCCTGATAACTGCGGGGAAGAGTTCCTTTATTGATGAATTGATCACCTTGGCCGGAGGCAATAATGTTGCCTCTTGCGTTACGAAAAGCTATGTATATTTTAGCTCAGAGGATGTGATCAGACGTAACCCGGAATGTATTATCCTGACTTATATGGGGAAGGGGTCCTTGGGTAATATCAAGTCGCGTTTAGGCTGGGGGAAGATCTCCGCCGTGAAGAATAATCGCATATACAATGATATCGATCCGGATATTCTTTTGCGCCCGGGCCCGCGGCTGGCCGAGGGTTTGCTCGAGCTGCATAAAAGGCTTTATCCTAAAGATGAATAAGCGCTGGAAGGTAAAATTCTTGTTCTTATTTCTTATACTGTTGTTCGCGGTCGTATTAGGATTGACCCGCGGAGCGGTCAACCTTTCTTTATCAGAGCTGTTCTTGAAGGCGAACAGTTATGTTCTGGTTTTACGGAGCTTACGCATATTGACTGCGATCGTGGTGGGGATGGGGCTTTCGGTTGCCGGTATCGCGCTTCAGGCGATCTTAAGGAATCCGCTGGCAGAGCCTTATCTTTTAGGGACTTCAAGCGGGGCGGGATTGTGCGCGGTTTTAGCCTTGGTTTTAGGGGTGAGCAGCGTTTTTATCCCCCTGGCCGCATTTATCGGAGCGGTATTGACGATGATCCTGGTATATAGCCTTGCCCGGCAAGGCAGCCGGATCGGCGCGCAATCCTTAATATTATCCGGGGTGATCGTTTCCGTGGCCTTATCTGCCATAATCGTTTTCCTTATCTCCATATCCACCAACGAGGTATTACACGGAGCCTTATGGTGGTTATGGGGAAGTATGCAGGCATATGATTTTAAACTTCTTATCGCGGCAGGTTCGATAGTTGTGCTGGGGATTTTGGCGGTGTTTGTCTTGGCTCAAGATTTAAATGCTATAAGCCTGGGAGAGGAAGAGGCAGTGCATCTGGGTATAGACTCCGAGTCGCTCAAGAAAATACTTTTTTTTGTTACCTCGCTTATTACTGCCGCCCTGGTCTCTATCTGCGGGATAATCGGTTTCGTAGGCCTGATCATTCCGCATATCGTAAGGCTCCTGGTCGGGCCTAATCACAGGATACTCATCCCCAGCTCTTGCATTTTAGGCGCGGCGTTCATGGTATTTTGCGATATGCTTTCGCGCACGCTTTTTGCGCCCATGGAGATACCGATCGGGGTGATCACGGCGATCATCGGAGCCCCTATATTCATTATCTTATTAAAAAGAAAACAGTCTGTTAAGTGATCTATGCAGAATTTATTACAGGTAAATAATCTTGTCGGTGGTTACGGCCGGGAAATGGTGATCAAGGATGTCTCCTTTATGATAAAAAAAGGAGAATTTGTCGGGATCATCGGGCCTAATGGTTCGGGTAAATCTACTTTATTGAGGTTGATGAGCCGGGTCTTAGTGCCCGGCCATGGCGGGGTCATTTTTTCCGGCAGAGACATTGCCCGGATGGGGCTCAAAGACCTGGCTTGCCAGGTGGCATTTGTTTCTCAGGATACCGCGATCAACTTTTCTTTCAGCGTAGAAGAGATCGTGCTGATGGGAAGGATCCCGCATTTAAAGAGATTGCAATCAGAGGTCAGGAAGGATTTTGATATAGCAGAGCGCGCACTTTCTTTAACTGATACGCTGGGTATCAGGAAGAAAGACATAGACGGGATCAGCGCTGGCGAACGCCAGCGGGTGATCATCGCCAAGGCCCTTGCCCAGGAACCGGCTTTGTTATTGCTGGATGAACCTACATCGCACCTGGATATCGGGCATCAGGTGCAGATCCTGGATCTATTAAAAAAATTGAACCGCCGGGACGATCTTACTATCGTTATGGTGCTTCACGATCTAAACCTGGCCAGCGAATATTGCAGCCGGATCATATTGCTTGATGAAGGTAAGATATTTAAGGACGGTACTCCGGATGAGGTCCTGACTTACCAGAATATTGAATCCGTGTATAAGACCATTGTTATAGTAAACAGGAATCCTTTATCATCTAAAACTTATGTGATGTTGGTGTCCCGGGAGAAATAGGTGGCTACAAGATTGATTTTAATCCGGCATGGGCAGACTTCATGGAACGCCAGAAAAATATATTGCGGGGCCAGGGATATCGGCCTCAATGCTAATGGTAAAAAGCAGGCGGCCAGATTACGCCGCCAGCTTAATGCAGGAAAAATCTATGAGGTTTACTCAAGCGATAAGAAACGGGCAATGCAGACCGCCAGGATCATTTTCAAAAAAAATAAAATAAACCGGCTTGCGGGATTAAGAGAGATGCGCTTTGGTGTTTTTGAAGGTTTAAGCCACGCTCAGGTTTTACGCAAATATCCCGGGATTTATAGCCGATGGCTAAAGGACCCTTTCAGTATAACCATGCCTAAAGGGGAAAGCCTGCGTGATTTTCGTAAAAGAGTGGTAATGGCCATGAAAAAAATCGCTAAGGCCCACCCTGAACAAAAAGTCGCCGTGGTCTGCCACGGAGGCGTAATCGGTATCTTCCTGTCACATTTATTGAAAAGAAGGAATTTCTGGAAACTAATTCCTAAACCGGCATCTTGTACGGTGGTCAATTATCCCGTTAAAAACATACGGGATGTCACTTAATATCCGCCTACGGCGGAAGATGGGTCGTTTTCCATGGGTAAAATCACTTTTATAATCGGCGGCGCCCGGAGCGGCAAGAGCAGTAAGGCAATTGCCCTGGCAAAAGAAAAGGCCGCGAGCGTGGCTTTTATCGCTACCTGCGAGGCCCTGGATAAAGAGATGTCCAGGCGTATTGCCGCGCATAAGAGATCAAGGCCTGCCGGCTGGAAGACCTTTGAATGCCCCAGGGATATATCTTTGGCATTGAAAAAGGCGGGTAATAAATTTGAGGTTATAATTATTGACTGCCTGACCCTTTGGGTTTCCAACTTATTATTAGAGAGGACTAAAGAAAAACTGATCGAGGGAAAAACCAAACGTATTATCGCGGCCCTTAAGAAGATCAAGGGGGGCTCGATCATTGTTTCTAACGAAGTAGGTTTAGGTATTGTTCCGGGCAATGAACTCGGCCGCGCCTTCCGGGATATTGCCGGCAGGGTGAATCAGATCGTTGCCCAGGGAGCCGATGAGGTATTTTTTATGGCGGCAGGGCTGGTTGTTAAGTTGAAATAGTTCTCGACTCGCCCTGAGTGAAATCAATGGGCTCGCTCGAACAATATGCTTCGAGCGAGCGAACCGAAAGTGAGCGAGTCCCTGCCTGCCGGCAGGCAGGGAGAAGGATAAACCAGGAAGGAGATTGTAAGTGAAAGACAAAATTAAAGAAACGGTAAATAATATCACTAGTCTGGATAATATATTAATGCAAGCGGCCCAAAGAAGGTTAGATAATCTTACCAAGCCGCTGGGCAGTTTGGGTAGATTGGAGGAATTGGCCAAGTTGATTGTCGGTATCACCGGACAGGAGAGTCCTGTTTTAAAAAATAAGGTTATTTTTACTTTGGCTGCCGACCATGGAGTGACCGAAGAGGGGGTAAGCTTCTATCCTAAAGAAGTAACCGCGCAGATGGTTTACAACTTTCTTTCCGGAGGCGCGGCTATCAATGTATTAGCAAGGCATGTGGGCGCGAGAGTGATCGTGGTAGATATGGGGGTGGCAAGTACCGTCATTGCGAGGAGCGAATGCGACGAAGCAATCCCAAAAAAACATGATTGCTTCGCCCCTTCGGGGCTCGCAATGACGAATAGTTTTAAGAATAAAAAGATCGCCTTGGGGACTAAGAATATGGCCAGGGGCGCGGCTATGAGTCGTGAAGAGGCAGTAAAGTCCATTGAGGCAGGTATAGATATCCTGGAAGAAGAGTTTTCCCGCGGCGTGGATATTATCGGCACAGGAGAGATGGGTATTGGCAATACCACTGCCGCCAGCGCCATAACCGCGGTTTTCACTAAAAAGTTAGTTGATAATCTTACCGGCAGGGGCGCGGGGCTGGATAATCAGGGATTGCAGAACAAGATCGAAATTATAAAAAAGGTGTTGAAGGTAAATAACCCTAACCCTAATGATCCCATCGATGTTTTAGCAAAAGTGGGAGGTTTTGAGATAGGAGGGCTCGCGGGAATTATCCTGGCTGCCGCCTCCAGAAAGATACCGGTGGTGATAGACGGTTTTATTTCAGGCGCGGCCGCGCTTATTGCCTATCATATAGAGCCCAAGAGCAAAGATTATATGATCGCGGCTCATTGTTCGGTAGAAAGGGGGCACAGGATCATTTTAGAGCATATAGGTTTAAAACCCTTACTGGATTTAAATATGAGATTAGGAGAAGGCACCGGCGGTTGTCTGGGTATAAATCTTGCGGAGGCATCTGTTAATATCCTGACCCAGATGGCCACATTTAAGAGCGCCGGCGTATCGGAAAGGAAATAAAGAATGGCACCTTTATGGATAGCCTTGCAATTCCTGACGATTATTCCTATAAAGATCAAGCAATTTGACGAAAGGAAGATTGCTTATTCCATAATGTTTTTTCCTATTGTCGGGCTATTGCTGGGTTTAGTTTTATCCGGGGTTATTTTTATTTCATTGTGGTTGCACCTGGGAGAAGTTTCTTTAACTATTTTCCTGGTTGTTTTGCTTGTAGCTTTAACCGGCGGTATGCATCTGGACGGCCTGGCAGATACCGCGGACGCGCTCTTAAGCCGCAAAAATAAAGATGAGATGCTGCGCATCATGCGTGATTCGCATATCGGGGTAATGGGGGTATTGAGCCTGGTCTGTATCTTGCTTTTGAAAATAGCCCTAATCTACTCGTTGGCCCTTTCAGTAAAGATCGTCTCCATTCTTTTGATGTGTATGTTGAGCAGGTGGGCAATGGCCCTGGCTATGTATGTATTCCCCTATTCCCGTCAGGAGGGCAAGGCCAGGCTTTTTATCCAGGGTATGAACTTAAAGATATTGGCCTTCGCCACTATCGGTACCCTGGCTTTAGCGGTCATCATCTGGCAACTTAAAGGCCTGGCGCTCATGGTTGTCATTGCTTTGAGCACTTATCTCATCGGGAAGGCCATCCAGAAGAAAATTGACGGTATAACCGGCGATACCATCGGGGCGATAAACGAGCTGACCGAGGTCCTGGTGTTATTTGCCATCTTAATTATAGAAAGGGTATGGAGATGAATAATGTTAGCGCTATAGCTTCCTGGAGCGGTGGAAAGGACAGTTGCCTGGCTTGTTACAGGGCCATTAAACAAGGGTATAAGATAAAACTTCTCTTAAATTTTATCTCTCGCGAATCAAAACGGGGTTGTTTCCACGGCCTTGAGGGAGCACTCTTGAAGTTTCAGGCAGAGAGGATCGGCATACCTCTGGTGCAAAAAGAAGTCAGCCCGGATATGAAAAAGTACGAAGAAGAATTCAAGGCGGCGGTCAATGAGCTTAAGGGGAGCGATAAGGATATAAGCGCGATGGTCTTCGGGGACATTTATCTCCTGGAGCACCAGAGCTGGGTGGAGCGCGTCTGCAATGAGCTACGGGTAACGGCCGTTGAGCCGCTCTGGAATCTTGATCCCGAAGAAATTATCCGGGATTTTATTGCTTCGGGATTCAAGGCTATTATCGTCAGTTGTAAAGCGGATGTGATGGGCAGGGAGTTTATCGGCAGGCAGATAGATATGGAGTTGGTAAAGGAGTTGAAAAAAATAGGTGTTTGTCCCTGCGGGGAGAAAGGAGAGTTCCATACGCTGGTGGTTGATGGGCCGATATTTGACAGGCCAATAGAGATATTGGAATCTGAAGTGGTGATAAAGGAAAGTTTCTGGACGCACTGGTTTTTGGATATCAAGAAAATCGCCGGTGATGATCGGTTCTAAAGCGATTTTCGCAGTGGCATAAGAGAGTAATATTTTCCTATGCCCAAAAAATACAAATAGAAGTACAAACCGGACAGGCGAAGGAAATCCCGTGGCCTGCCTGCCATGTCTGCCGAAAGGCCGGCAGGGATTCGGGATGCTGCCTAGCAACGGTATTTTGGCAAATAGCACGTAGCAAATGGCAAATAGTACATTACTATAAGCCATATGCCATATGCTATTAGCCAACAAGCCCGGTCGATTGCCTGTTTATGGTAAGTATTCTCTAAAGGAGAAGAAGATGAAAGGCATAAAATTGTTTAAGAGGTTTTTTTTACCGCTATTTTTTTCTATAGTTCTTATTTTTGGCGGTTTTTTCTTGGCCTGGGCGCAGGATGAAGAGGGGACGCATGACCTGGAGAAGATAGTCGTTACCGCGACCAAGACCGAGGTTGATGAGTCGCAAGTCGGCAGCGCAAATACTGTGGTGACTGCCAGGCAGATTGACGAAGAGGGTGACGCCGATGTGTATGAAAGCCTGAGGGGCACGCCGGGGATAAGCGTTTCACATTCCGGAGGTTCCGGGGGATTAACCGATGTTTACCTGTGGGGTTCAAAACCGGGGCACACGCTGGTGATGATCGATGGCGTGGAAGTTAATGATCCTATGACCACAGACCGTTCTTTTGATTTCACGCATCTGCCCACAGATAATATTGAGCGTGTTGAGGTGATCCGCGGCCCCCAGTCCACGCTTTACGGTTCAGACGCCATGGCTGGAGTAATTAATGTAATTACCAAAAAAGGCAAGGGCGCGCCAAAGCTGGAGGTATTTTCTGAAGCGGGCACGCACGGCACCTTCCATGAATCATCCACATTTAGCGGCAGCAAGGATAAGCTGGATTTTTCCTTTTCTGCGGGGAGATTTGATTCTTCCGGTATCTCAAGTGCCAAAGATGGCGCGGAAAGGGACAGGCAACAGAGTTCTGTCGACTCTTCCCGTATAGGATATAAGATATCAGACAATACGAATTTAGATTTTGTCCTGCACCAGACCTATTCGAAAACAGGCCTGGATGATACGACATTGTCAGGATGGAGGACTGCTGATGACCCGAATTATACTGCTTGGTACCGTGACTTGGTGACAAAAGTGGAACTTGACCAGTCTTTGGAGCCTTGGTGGGAGCATAAACTTTCTTTCAGCCATTTTGAGGCAAAAAGAAAATACCAGGACCTGCCGGATAGCGTAGATCCTACCGAGGATACGGAGAGTTGGTATCGAGGGGATAATAATAAAGTGGAATGGCAGCACAATTTTTCACCTGTAAAATGGGATACACTTACAACCGGATTTGAGTTTAATACAGAAAGGGGCTCTTCGGAAAGCCGCGATGCAATTTGGGGGAATAGCCACATGGATCGCACAAGTGTTGATAATAAAGGTTATTATATACAAAACCAATTTAAGCTCTGGGAGAGCCTTTTTGTCACTCCTGCCGTAAGGCTGGATGACCATGAGCTTTTTGGCAAGGAAGTGACTTACAAGGTGTCGTCTTCTTATCTGGTGCGAAAGCTGGGCACGCGCCTTAAATACAATATTGGCACCGGGTTCAAGGCGCCTTCGCTTTTTCAGCTTTTTGATCCTACCTATGGAGATCAGAACCTTAATCCGGACAAAAGTAAAAGTTATGATTTCGGGTTCGAACAGGACTTATTCGAGCATAAGGCCTCATTTGGCGCTACCTATTTTTACAATAATTTCAAAAATATGGTTGATTACGATATGACCGCCAGTAAATATAAAAATATCGGCAGGGTAAAGACTAAAGGAATTGAGTTCAATTCCAGGATAAAACCGGTTGCAGGACTGGATATCGGGCTCACTTATACCTATACCAAGACCAGGGATGGAGATACCAGCCTGCAATTGATAAGAAGGTCGCAAGACCAGGCAGGGATGGATATAAATTGGCTCTTGCTAAAGAAGCTTAACCTTAATTGGAAGACGGTTTATGTGGGCCATAACTGGAATGACGATGCCAATACCGTGAAGGTAAAGCAATACTCTAAATCAGACATTTCATTGTCTTACAGCGTCTCTAAGAACCTCAAAGTCTTTACCCGCGTTGAAAATTTCCTGGACCGGAAATACCAGGAGGTCAGGGGTTATTCCACTCCCGGCCGCTCATTCTACGGCGGTTTCAAGGGAGAATTCTAGACCGTTTCTACTTTACTCTCTTTATATCAATGGGTTACGCTAGAAGTGTCCCTTGGGGACACTTCTAGCAGAACTATATAATTCGCAATGGGTTATCTAGAAACGGTCTAGGGTGGAGAAATTATTGCTTGCAGTTTGCCGGAGACGGTAGTATAATTGGCTCCTATGTTGGAAAAACTGCAGCCTTTTATTCTCGCTTTTATACCTATATTCGTGGCCGTAGACGCCATCGGTAATATCCCTATTTTTGTCTCTCTCGTGGAGGGATCGAATAAAAAAGAGAGGCGCAGGGCGATCAGCGATTCGGTAACCACGGCAACCGCGGTGGCAGTGGTATTTATGTTTGTGGGCAAGTGGGTCTTACGGCTTATCGGCATCACTATACCTGATTTTCAGATCGCCGGCGGCCTATTGTTATTTGTGATTTCTTTACGCCTGCTTTTGCCGGGAGCGTCTAAAATGTTGGTTGCCAACGGCCATGATAAGGATGTGGGTGTGTTTCCTCTAGGCACGCCTTTAATCACCGGCCCAGCGGTATTGACCACCACCTTAATGATGCTGGATACCCACGGCATCATACCTACTTTTGTGTCTCTGATGGTTAATATGCTTATCGTCTGGCTGACATTGGTGCGCGCCGATGGCATTATTAAAATAATGGGGGCAAGCGGCACGCGGGCATTTTCAAAAATAATGTATATACTCCTGGCGGCAATCGGAGTAATGATGATACGCCGGGGTTTGACGGGAGTGATTTTTCCATGATGCGCAGGGTCCTTACTTTTATTATGGCAGGCGGAAAAGGCGAGCGTTTGCTGCCTTTGACCAAGGACCGCACCAAGCCCGCGGTCCCGTTCGGCGGCATTTATCGGATAATTGATTTTACCTTAAGTAACTGCGTCAATTCCGGATTACGCAGGGTCTATGTGCTTACCCAGTATAAATCTGCGTCTTTGCAGCGCCATATACGTCTGGGCTGGAATATTCTGGCTTCGGAGTTGGGAGAGTTCATTGAATTATTGCCCGCGCAACAGAGAGTAGGCGATAGTTGGTATCTGGGCACGGCAGACGCGATCTTCCAAAATTTCTATACCATTGAGGCTGACCAGCCGGATGAAGTCTTGATCTTGGCCGGCGACCACCTCTATAAGATGAATTACTATAGTATGATCGATTTTCACCGCGAGGTAGAGGCGGACCTGACCGTGAGCGTGGTAGAGACAGATAAAGACAAGGCCGGCCAACTCGGAGTGATCGAAGTGGATTCGCTTGGCCGGGTGATCGGATTCCAGGAGAAACCGCAGAAACCAAAGACCATACCGCATCATCCGGATAAGGTATATGCATCCATGGGGATATACGTATTTAAACGCCAGGTTCTGGAAGAATTGTTGATTGCCGACGCGCACAGCCCCCATTCTAACCATGATTTCGGCAAGGATATCATTCCGCAGATGCTTAAGAGAAACCTTAAGGTGGCGGTGTATAATTTTATTGACGAGAACAAAAAAGAGGCGAAATACTGGCGCGACATCGGCACTATAGACGCCTATTTTGAGTCTAATATGGATCTAGTGCAGGTAGACCCGGTGTTTAACCTTTATGATAAGGACTGGCCGATAAGGACATACCAGGAGCAGTATCCCCCGGCAAAGACGGTATTCTCCGGAGACGAAGTCACCGGCAGGGTGGGTTTGGTGCTGGATTCTATCATCTGCGGCGGATGCATTGTTTCCGGAGGCAGGGTACAGCGCTCGATCCTCTCGCCCAATGTGAGGATAAACAGCTACAGCCAGGTCTACGACTCTATCCTTATGGAAGGGGTCAATGTGGGCAGGTATGCCAAGATAAAAAGGGCGATCATTGATAAAGACGTGGCTATCCCGCAGGGTATGGTTATCGGATATGATCTGGAAGAGGACAGGAAAAAGTTTTACGTCAGTGACGCCGGTGTAGTGGTGGTAGCGAAGGGAACAGAGATAAAATAGTCGCTAGTCGTTAGTCGCTGGTAGTTGGTTAAAAGATGATTAGAAAAGCCGGAATAAAAGACATAAAGCAGATACAGGCGCTGATAAACGCCTTTGCCAAACAGGACCTTATGCTCGCGCGGTCCCTGAATGAGCTCTATGAGAATTTACGCGATTTCTGGGTGGCTGAAGAAAACCATAAGGTCGTTGGTTGCGCGGCATTGCATATTTCCTGGGATGACCTGGCAGAGATAAAGTCTCTGGCAGTCGCGAAAAAATCGCAGGGTAAGGGCCTGGGCAAAGAATTGATCGATGCCTGCCTCAGCGAGGCCGAAGTGCTGGGGGCAAAAAAGATATTCGTGCTTACCTATAAGCCTGATTTTTTCAAAAAATTCGGTTTCAAGAGAGTAGGTCACGCCCGCCTTCCGCATAAGATCTGGGCAGAGTGCATCAACTGCTGCAAATTCCCGGATTGCCAGGAAATCGCCTTATTAAAAATCATTGCCAAATAGATTTGATATGATATAATTTTGCAGTTTACAAGTTCTCGATTCTCCCCTCACTGTGTTCGGGGCTCACTCGAACAAAAAAATTTTATTCTTCGAGCGAGCCTAAGGCGAGCGAGTCGAGAAGAAATAGGAGGAATAATGGATTATTTGTTGACCGACGAACAGAAAATGATTCAGGAACTGGCGCATAAAATTGCCGAGGAGAAGATCCGGCCGGTTGCCGCCAAATACGATCAGAGTGAAGAGTATCCTTGGGATGTGATCAAGGTGATCGCGGAATCGGATCTATTCGGCTTATTCATACCTGAAGAATACGGCGGTATGGGTGTGGGGGTATTGAACCTTTGTTTAGCCACCGAAGAGCTCTCCCGCGCCTGCGGCGGTATAGCCGTATGCTACGCGGCCTCGGCCCTGGGGACATTTCCCATAGTCCTGTTCGGTAATGACGAACAGAAAAAGAAATATCTTCCGGACCTGGCCAAGGGTAAGAAGGTAGCTGCCTTTGCTATCACCGAGCCGGAGGCAGGCTCTGATGCCTCGGCTATTAAGACCAATGCCAAAAAAGTCGGTAATCATTATGTATTAAACGGCCTGAAGCATTTTATCACTAACGGCGGCGATGCCGAGACCTATGTGGTTATTGCCATGACCGATAAAACCAAGGGCGCGCGCGGCGCGTCAGCCTTTATCGTGGAAAAAGGCACTCCCGGGTTCACCTTCGGGAAAAAAGAGGATAAATTCGGTATCCGTGCTTCATCCACCCGCGAGCTTATCTTTACTGATTGCAAAATCCCCCAGGAGAACCTCTTAGCTAAAGAGGGCATGGGTTTTATCGTGACCATGAAGACCTTTGATATGTCCCGTCCGGGCGTGGCCGCGCAGGCGCTGGGGATCGCCCAGGGGGCGTTGGAGCTGGCGGTAAAGTATGTGCACGAGAGGCAGCAATTCGGTAAATCCATCTCCAGCTTCCAGGGAATTCAATGGATGCTGGCAGATATGGCCACAGAGGTTGAGGCGGCAAGGGGCCTGGTATATTCTACGGCGCGCATGGTAGATGCCGGAATAAAGGATGTTGCCAAAGAATCCGCGATGGCCAAGATGTATGCCTCGGATGTGGCGATGAAGGTTACGGTTGACGCCTTGCAGTTATTCGGCGGCTACGGTTATATGCGGGATTACCCGATTGAAAAATACGTGCGCGATGCCAAGATCACCCAGATATATGAAGGTACTAACCAGATCCAGCGCGGCATCATCGCTTTGAAGCTGATTAAAGAAATGGCAAAATGATAGCGTGTAGCGTAGAGCGTATAGCGTAGAGTCAAAATTAAACGCTATCCGCTAAACGCTATCCGCTAAACGCTATGAACATAATCGTCTGCATAAAACAAGTCCCTGAAACCACCGAGGTCCGCATCAACCCGGAGACGAACACCTTGATCCGTGAGGGGGTAAAATCTATTATCAACCCTTTTGATATGTACGCGATCGAAGAGGCAGTGCGGCTCAAGGAAAAATTCGGCGGTAAGACCACGGTGATTAGCATGGGCCCGCCGCAGGCAGACGCGGCTTTACGCGAAGCCATATCTATGGGTATCGACGAAGGGATCCTGATCTGTGACCGCGCCTTTGCCGGAAGCGATACCTGGGCAACCAGCTATACCCTGGCCGGGGCAATAAAAAAGATCGGGGCATTTGACCTGATCATATGCGGCAAGCAGGCTTCTGACGGCGATACCGCGCAGGTAGGCCCGGGCATCTCTACGCATCTGAATATCCCCCAGGTCACTTACGTGAAAAAAGTGGAAGACGCGACGGATAAATCAATGCGCCTGGAACGGTTGATGGAAGAGGGTTTTGAGATAATCGAGGCGCCTTTGCCGTTATTGATCACCGTGGTCAAAGAGATCAATGAGCCGCGCATCCCTTCTTTAAAAGGGATGATGCGCGCCAAAAGCGCTAAAATAACCACCTGGACCCAGAAAGAGCTTGGTCTAGACCCACAGAGCATTGGGTTGTGCGGTTCGCCCACGCAGGTAGTGAAGATATTTACTCCTCCGCAACGCACCGGAGGCCAGATCCTTAAGGGAGAAGTGCCGGAAGTCGTCGATAAATTAGTAGAGTTACTAAAGAACGAGATTAACTGATGAAACTGGCTGTATCTTTGTTCTCGACTCGGGCTTCTTTCGTCGCCCTCGCTCGAACAATATTCTTCGAGCGAGCGTAAGCGAGCGAGTCGAGAAGGATAATTAATATGCCTATTCAGATCATCGTAGAAAAATGCACCGGCTGCACCCTGTGTTTGAAGGCCTGTCCTTTTGACGCCATCCGCATGATGGACAAGTCACGGGACAGTGGTTTGGCTTCCACTAGCCAAAGCCATAAGAAAGCAGTGATCGACCTGAATAAATGCACGCTCTGCGGCGCCTGCGTGCCGGCCTGTAAATTCAAGGCGGTATTATTGGAAAAGACCCCGGCCAAATGCGACCTGCCGAACATCAAAGATTATAAAGGTATATGGGTTTTTATAGAACAAAAAAACAGCAAGGTCCAGTCAGTGGCTTATGAGCTTTTAGGCAAGGCCCAGGATTTGGCCAAGAAACTCGACTGTCAGGTTAGCGGAGTATTAATCGGTAACCAGATGGATGACCAGTTGGATGAGTTGATCTTTCGCGGCGCGGATAACATTTACCTGGTAGAATCCCCGGAACTAGCCAATTTTCAGGATGAACCCTATACAAATATCCTGGTAGAGTTGATAAAGAAACATAAACCCGAAATCGTGCTTTGCGGCGCCACGGCTATCGGACGCTCATTGATTTCGCGCGTGGCGATTAATATTAAGGCAGGCCTGACCGCGGATTGTACCGGCTTAGATATCGATCCGGAGAAGAAGATCTTGTTGCAGACCCGTCCGGCCTTTGGCGGCAATATCATGGCTACCATTATCAGCCCGAATTTCCGTCCGCAGATGGCCACAGTACGCCATAAGGTCATGCAGCCTTTGGAGCCGGATAAGCGCAGGAAGGGTAAGGTTATTCGCGAGAGCTTTAGTCCTTCGCTGTATTTTTCGCGCACCAAACTCCTGGATATAGTAGAGGAGATAGAAACACTGGTAAATTTATCCGAGGCAGATATAATCGTTTCCGGAGGCCGCGGTATGGGTGGGCCGGAAAATTTTAAGTTACTTGAGGAGTTGGCGCACGTATTAGGCGCGGCAGTAGGCTCAAGCCGCGCGGCAGTTGACGCGGGCTGGATGCCTTATTCCCACCAGGTAGGCCAGACCGGACGCACGGTCGCGCCCAAGATTTATATAGCCTGCGGGATCTCCGGGCAGATCCAGCACATAGTAGGGATGTCCGCGTCAAAGATCATTGTCGCTATCAATAAGGACCCGGAAGCCCCGATTTTTAAATACGCCACTTACGGGATCGTGGCAGATCTTTTTCAGGTCGTGCCGGCCCTGACCAAGAGATTCAAAGAGGTGCTTAGGAAATAAACCCCCGCACCAATTACGAATTTACCATTGGTTTTATGCCAATTGGTGCGGGGGTAAATCTTGATGGACGGTCGATTTTTTTAGCCGTCCCTATTTTTTGCCTCTATATGTCAAAGAATGTAAAAGGATGTAAATATTTTCCTTGACAAAAAAAGGGAATTGTTTATAATTTAGCTATGGTCACCAGTAATCTTATGACGATCGAGGATCTGGCAGCGTACCTTAAAGTCACGCGCCGGACTATTTATGACTGGTTGAGGAATAATAAGATCCCGGCCGTGAAACTGGTAGGCCAGTGGCGGTTTAAAAAGGATAAAATTGACGATTGGATCGATAGGCATTCTTCTAACTGACGGGTGTGCATAATGCACACCCGTCATTGCGAGGAGGCCGCCGTAGGCGGACGACGAAGCAATCCCAAAACCGAGATTGCTTCGCCCCTTCGGGGCTCGCAATGACGTTCAATTAAACTAAAGGGGGCAACATGTATTTTAAAAAACTAGAACTGGTGGGGTTTAAATCTTTTTACAACAAAACCGTGCTCAATTTTGAACCCGGGGTCACCGCGGTGGTCGGCCCAAACGGGTGCGGAAAATCCAATGTCTTCGACAGTATCCGCTGGGTTCTGGGCGAGCAGTCGGTCAAGGCCCTGCGCGGCTCGGATATGCAGGACGTCATCTTTAACGGCACGGAATCCAAAGAGCCGCTGGGTATGGCAGAGGTCACGCTTACCTTTGATAATTCCCAGCGTTTCTTTTCCGTGGACCACCATGAGGTCGCGATCACCCGCAGGATATTCCGTTCCGGAGAAAGCGAATATCTTTTGAATAAGACGCTGGTGCGGCTGAAAGATGTCCTGGATCTATTGATGGGCACGGGTATCGGCGCGGAGAGTTATTCTCTCATCCAGCAAGGAAAGATCGATCTCGTTTTAAGTTCCCGGCCTGAGGACCGGCGACTGGTCTTTGACGAGGCCTCCGGCATCAGTAAATATAAGTCACAAAAAAGAGAGACCATGCGCCATCTGGAAGAGACCGAGCAGAATCTCCTGCGCGTAAATGATATAGTGATCGAGGTAAAGCGCCAGATCGGGTCCCTGGAGCGCCAGGCAAATAAGGCCCGGAGATACAAAGAGGTATTTGAGGAGCTGCAGGCCAAAGAGATCAGCTTAGCGCTCTTAGAGAAGAAAGCGCTACTTGTCCAGAAAGAGGAGGTCGCGCAGAACTTAAAATCTTTCCAGGAACAGGAGAGCACTCTTTTTAATGAGATCAATGAGCAGGGATCCAGGATCGCAGCTCAGCAGCATGAGTTAAAAGACCTGGAAGCCCAGATGGCGCGCATAAAAGAAGAAGCGGCAGGGCTGAATAATTCCGTAGCCTCTAACGAGCAGCACGCCAGGTTCAATAGCGACAGGATCAAGGAGCTTGAATCTGACAAAGAACGCCTCATCGCGCAGATAGAGACTACGAAAAAAAGACTTGATATAGATGAGGAGAAGTTAAAAAATGCAAAAGAAGAATATTCCGGCATTGAAAAAATAATCAGCGAAAAAACCTCTCAATTGCAGGTAAAAGAAGAGGGGTTGAAGGCTGTTAACCGCGCGCAAAAGACCTCTCTGGAAAATATCGCCGCAGCCAAGAAGAATACACTGGATATCGCTACCAGGATCAGCAATCTCAAGAATACGATCAACGCTTCCGCTTCCCAGGAGCAGATCCACGCCGCGAGGAAAAAACGCCTGGAGATAGAGCACGCCAAGGTGAATGAGGAATACGCGGCTACCGAAATCAATCTTAATGAAATAAATCAGGAGCTTGAAAACCTGGAAAAAGATTTTACGGGTCTGAATGGTCAGGCCGCGGCTTTAAAAGGCGATAAAGGAGACCTACGCGCCTCCCTGGATAGGCTAAACGCGGAAATCGAAGAATTAGACAGGAAGAGGATCGCCCTGGAGTCGCACCGGCAGTTCTTGGAGCAGGTAAAAACCAAATACGAAGATATGGGGGAGGCGATCCGGGCCACGGTTTATTTAGAGAAAATACCTGAAGACAAAATTACCGGCCTGGTGGTGAAGATAAACGAACCGTTTGACCGGGAGAAGAAGTCTTTTGCGGGGGAGGCCAAGCCTATTGATCTTGACGCGCAAAATTTAATCCAACGTATAAACGAGATAAGCCTCCAGATAAGCGAGAAGGCCAAAGACGTAGCCCTAAAACAAAACCGCTCCCAGGAACTGGGAAGATCCATCGTAGAGTTGGAGGGCAGGTCCCGCCAGATGCAGATTCAGATCGCCAACAAAAAAACTTATCATGAAAACGCCCTTGTCCAGTTCAATAAGATCAAGGAAGAGAAGGAGATCATATCCCTGGAGCTGGAAGAGGTAAGGCAGGAGATGTCAAGCCTGGCGCAAAAATTAATCCAACTACGGCAGGAACTCTCGGTATTGAACAGTTCAGCCGAAGAGCTTGAGCGGACTATCTTTGATGAGCAGAATAATATCCTCCGCAATAATACCCTGAAAGAGGAGGCGCTGGTATCGATCACTCAGATCAGGACGGAACTGGAGGCCTTGAATAGGCGCATAGGTTCTGACCAGGCGACCCTGAAAATATTAGAGGATACTTGTCTTCAGGATAAGGAAACGCTCGAGGGGCTTATCGGCGAACAGCGAGAGAGCGAAACGAAAAAAGAATCCCTGAATAACCAGATCAAAGAGTTGGAACAGAAAAATTTGCAGTCCAGGGAAATTTTAAAGACTATCGGAGGGACTCTGAGAGATAAGGAATCAACATACGCAGGTATAGCCGGTTCCATAGACGAGGTAGTGGAAAAAATAGACTCTGACCGCAAAAACCTGGATTCGATAAAGAACCGTGTTTATGAACTTCAGATGCAGGCAAAAGACGTGGACTTTAAATATTCGAGTATCAGGGATAGGATACTGCAGGGTTATAAGGCCGACCTGGACGCCATGGCCGATATCGGAGAGCAACAGGACGAAGGCCTTTTATCCGATGAGATACAAAAATTAAAAGAGAAGCTGGATAGTTACGGCACGGTTAACCTGGTGGCCATCGAGGAATATGACGAACTGAAAAAGCGTTATGATTTCCTGACCCAACAGCAAAACGATTTGCTGCAGGCTAAAGAATCACTGCATGAGGCTATCCTGAAGATAAACCGTATTACCAAAAAGATGTTTGTGGAGACATTTGAGAAAGTGCAGGTTGAGTTCAGGAATTATTTCCGCCTGCTCTTTAACGGAGGGGACTGCCAGTTGTTCCTGCTTGACGAACAGGACCCTCTGGAATCCGGCATCGAGATAGTCTGCCGGCCTCCGGGTAAGAAGCTGCAGAATATACTCTTGTTATCAGGAGGAGAGAAATCCATGGCCGCGATCGCTCTCATCTTTGCCATATTCAAGGTCAAGCCCGCTCCGTTCTGTGTCCTGGATGAGATCGACGCAGCCCTTGATGAGGCGAACGTGGACAGGTTCTCCAGGATCCTGCAGGAGTTTACTAAGGATTCCCAGTTTATCGTGATCACGCATAACAAAAAGACGATTGCCAATGCTGATGTCATGTATGGTATCACGATGGAAGAATCAGGGGTTTCTAAGATCGTCTCGGTGAAGTTTTCCCAGAATAAGGCTAAAGAGGTCGCGCAGCCGGAGGCCGAGAAGGTAGCAGAGCCGGCTTAATTATCCTCTTCATTAAAGAAGATCAGCTTGCAGGTATTATTCTTACCGTTTCTTTTTGCCTGATAAAGGGTCTTGTCAGAATAATGCAGTAGTTGGGAGGGAATTGCGCCGTCTTCCGGGAATGCGCTTAAGCCCACGCTTACGGTCAGTTTCTGGTGCGGCATGATCTCTTCGTGCGTAAAGGGGTGTTTTTCAATCGCCTGCCTCAGACGTTCGGCAATTAAATATGCCTCTTCTTTGTTGGTCTGCGGCAGGATGACCATAAATTCCTCTCCGCCGTAACGGCATACAGAATCCATCTGCCGGGAATAGCTTCGTAAAAGTGCCGCCATGTCTTTGAGTATTTTATCTCCTGCCTGATGCCCAAAGGTATCGTTGTAGACTTTGAAATCATCTATATCCAAAGCCACCAGGCTTAAAGGGGTCTTGGAGGCCTTGGCCTTTTCCAGCTCTTCCTGCAAGAGGAATTGGAAATAACCGTGATTCCAGAGGTTGGTAAGGGAGTCCTGGTGCGTGCGCACAACCGTTTTCTCATAGAGCTGCGAGTTCTCAATAGCCAGGCCTGCCTGATTGGCAAGCATGATCAGCATATGCAGATCGTCTTTGGTTATTTCTTTTTTGGTAATAAAGTTATCCGCTACGATAATCCCGTTGACCTTGTCTTTTGCCTTAAGCGGCACGATGGCAACTTCCTCAGCTTTTAACAGGCGCAGGACCGGGTCGTTCGGGTGGTTGGTTAAAGTTTGCCGGGTTATGTGCAGCGGCATGCTGTCTAAAGCGCAGAGCGCCAGCAGTCCGCCTTCCGGCTCCTTCAGTGGTATCTTGAAATGCCGTATTACCTGGTTAAAGCCGGAGCCGAGCGTGGAGTTGGAAAATTTATAGGCATTAATGAGGTCATCCAGCGTGGTTTTCTCGGTTTCTATCTTAGTCCAGATGCGATTGGCCTCTTCGCCGTTTTCCGGGCCAATGGCCATTTTTCCTTCCACGAGGTTGTCTTTTTCGTTGATGAGGAAGAGTATCGCCCGGTTAAAGCTTAAGCCGGTATGGGCGGTAACGCCGGTAAGGATTATATAGAGGATCTCCTCGAGCTTCAGGGTAGTGCGCATGGCATTGGAGATTTCGTATAGTATCGCCAGTTCTCTCTTGGCGCGCTCGAGTTCTTCGTTGATTTTAATCGTATCGTCCATAGGGAGAATGTAACATATTTTAGTCTTAAAGTCAAGTATCACCGTCGCCCTTTGTTATTGCAAGGCAAAAATGTCCTGTTTCTAGCAAAGCAAGAATGTCCGGTTTTCATGTTTGTTAAGCCAAAATAGAAATGTCGTATTTCTGTTTTTAAAGAGCACCTACCAAAGCTTCTTCTTTTTCGGATGAACCAAA
>JAPLLV010000065.1 GCA_026387405.1 Candidatus Omnitrophota bacterium | reverse complement strand
TAGATACAAGGACGGGTTTTTCTTTTTAAAAAGGCATCTTATTTTTCTGGCTATCGGCGTGGTCTTGACTTTTCTGGTTATGTGCATGGATTACCGCAAACTGGCGAGATTTTCCAAACCTTTGCTTTTGTTGGCGCTTGTGCTTCTGGTCCTGGTGCTGGTGCCCGGTTTAGGCAGGGAGGTTTCCGGGGCCAGGCGCTGGTTCAGGTTTAAATTTATAAGCTTCCAGCCTTCAGAGTTCGCCAATCTGGCGGTAATTATTTATATGGCGGATTTTATCTCGCGCAGGAAAGAAGAGATCAAGAATTTATGGAAGGGTTTTATGCCGCCGATGGCAGCCTTGGGCGTAACCGTAGTTTTAATCCTTATCCAGCCGGACCTGGGTACTTCCGTGGCTTTATCGGTGGTGGTGTGCATCATGCTTTTTGTGGCCAGGGTAAGGCTGAGCTACCTTCTTGCGGTGGTGTTGTCGAGCGTCCCGATCTTGTCGATCCTTATACTCAGCGCTCCTTACAGAAGGGCGAGGATCATGGCTTTTTTAAATCCATGGCAGGACCCTAAAGGAGTAGGTTTCCAGATTATTCAATCGCAGGTAGCCCTGGGTTCAGGAGGGATATTCGGAGTAGGCCTGGGGCATTCCAAACAGAAATTATTTTACCTTCCGGCAGCGCATACCGATTTTATCTTTTACATAATCGGGGAGGAGATGGGGGTGGTGGGTACTGTGGGGGTGATACTTTTATTTGCCTATTTCATTCTACAAGGGATCAAGGTGGTTAAGAACGCTCCGGATAATTTCGGTTATTTCCTTGCGCTGGGGCTGATCTCGATGTTTTGTTTTAAGGCGATCATAAATATAGGAGTATCGTGCGGGCTGTTGCCTACCAAGGGACTGCCGCTTCCTTTTATCAGTTACGGCGGCTCTTCGTTCATGTTTGATTTGATAAGCGTAGGCATCCTGATGAATATCGCCCGCACCGGCGACTACCCCTAGACCGTTTCTACCTAACTCATTACAGGATATAGGGTTGTGCTAGAACTGTCCCCCGTTCTTTGAAATACATGTTAGATTTTCCTTATTCCCGCGTCTAATAAAGATAAAAGGAGGGCGCCATGGGAAGAGGGAAAAGGATCTATTTTCAAAATGCTGTTTACCATATTTGCATCAGGGGCAATAATAAGCAAGCAATTTTGGCAAGAGACGAAGATAAAATTGCATTTCTAAATAGTCTGCAGAAATATAAACTCCGTTTTGATTTTAAACTCCATGCTTTTGTGCTTATGATTAATCACGTTCACCTGGTAATCGCAGCGACTAATCAGAATAATATCTCTAAGATCATGCAGGCTGTAACATTATCATATAGTCAAAAATTCAGGAAGAAATATAATTATACCGGTTATGTTTGGCAAGGCAGGTTTAAAAGTAGTATAATAGACAAAGAAAAATATATTATTGCATGCATAAACTATATACATAATAATCCGGTTAGAGCCAAGATGGTGGATAATGCGAGAAAATATCCCTGGAGTAGTTACCATAGATATTTTGAGAAATTCGATCCCATGGAGAGATTCATTAGCGTTGATGTTTTTAAAGGATAATAGGGGGGGACAGTTCTATCGTAACTTGTTGTGAGACTAAGAATAAAATAGAAACGGTCTAGAAATGAAGATACTGGTGGTAACGGGGAGAAGCGGGGGACATATTTATCCGGCCTTAAGTTTCCTGGAGGCGCTCTACGACAAACATATAGACGCGCAGACGCTATTGGTATTGCCGAGGAAGAACGTGCTTAGCGATAAGGAATCGTTCGCGTTTAATATAGCATATCTATCCATCACGCCGATCGGCCTTAGGCCTAGCAAGAAAAATCTAAGAGGTCTTTTAAATTTCTGCAAAGGGACGCTTGAGAGCGCCTGTATACTTTCGAGTTTTAAGCCTGATGTGGTGGTGGGCTTTGGGAGCATAGCTTCTCTGCCTATGGTCTTCCTGGCCTGGCTTTGGCGGATAAGGGTGGTCCTGCACGAACAGAATGTTATCCCCGGCATGGCCAACCGGATATTGGCGTTTTGCGCGGATAGGATTGCGTTGAGTTTTAGAGAGACGCTGCGTTATCTGAAGCATTATCATGACAAAATATTTGTGACCGGTAATCCCTTGCGTAAGAAGCTCTGCGTCATCCCCAGGCAAGAGGCCCTAGGTTATTTGGGCCTGCAAGAGAATAAGTTTACCATATTGGTCATGGGCGGAAGCCAGGGGAGCCAGAGGATCAATATGGAATTTATGCGATGCATTTCGCTGTTAGAGAACAGATCTTCATTCCAGGTGATCCATCTGGCCGGAGGCAGGGATTACGATGTCCTGGAAAAGGCTTACAGCGTGTTAAAAATAAATTTCCGTCTCTTTTGTTTTTTAGAAGCTATGCAATACGCGTATTCGGCGGCGGACCTGGTTATTTCGCGTTCCGGGGCCACGACTATCACGGAGCTGAATTTTTTTAAGGTGCCCGCCATACTCATCCCCTATCCGTTTGCCCATAAACATCAATTAGAGAATGCCCGGATCTTAAGCGAGCGCGGTGGGGCGGTTATCCTGGAAGAAGATTCTTTAAGCGCGCTTAAATTAAAGGCCGAGATAGGGTTGTTGGCTGCTGATCCCGTGAGACTTGAAGATATGCGCCGGGGGTACGAGGGGATCATGCCTGCGAATGCAGGACAACTTTTAACAGATTTAGTGTTAGATAATAACTAAGTTAGTTTCTGCTTTTTTATTTGTTATCTGTCAACTGTCAACCGTGAACTGTGAACTAATCTATGGCTGAGCAAATACATTTTATCGGTATCGGCGGAATAGGAATGAGCGGGATAGCCAAACTGGCCGCACTTTGCGGCAGCGCCATCACCGGTTCGGACGTCAAAGAGTCCAAAATTACAGATGAGCTTAAAGGTATTGGGATAAAAGTTTTTTTAGGCCACGCCGCCGGGAATATCGAAGGGGCGGACCTTGTGGTTTATTCCTCCGCGATCAAGGAAGATAACCCTGAGTTCCAGGAGGCGGTAAAGAGAAATATCCCGGTTATAAAACGCGCCGAGGCCCTGGCGCGCTTAATGCGCGATAAATCCGTGATTACCGTTACCGGAAGCCACGGCAAGACCACCACCACTTCGCTTGTCTATTGTATGTTGCTGGAGGCCCAGCTTTCGCCCACGGCCGCTGTGGGCGGGATCCTGCATAATATCGGCACCAACGCCTGCGCGGGTACGGGTGAATTCTTTGTGGCCGAGGCCGATGAGTCCGACGGTTCATTTTTATATTACCGGCCGAAATATTCCATTATTACCAACATAGACCGGGAGCACCTGGATTATTATAAAGATTATGAAAAAGAATTGGCCGCATTCAAGGAATTCATAAGCCTGACCCGGGAAGACGGTTGTATCTTTGCCTGCGCAGACGACGCCAATCTAAAAGGCCTGCTTAAGAATTGCAGCGCAAGGCGTGTATTATTCGGCCTTGACAATAAGGCGGATATCTATCCGCAGGATGTCTGGCTCGACGGGCTTTCATCGGAGTTCAACTGTTATTATAAGGGTGAGCTCCTGGAACGTTTTTCCCTTCCCCTGGGAGGGATGCATAATATCTCTAATAGCCTTGCGGCGATCGCCTTAGGGATAGAGCTGCGTATCCCTGTTCCTATCATCAAGCGCGCCTTGGCGGGTTTTAAAGGGACAGGCAGGAGGATAGAAGTAAAATTCAGGAATAACGATTACATCATCATTGATGATTATGCCCATCATCCCACGGAGATTAAAGCAACGCTTGCGGCGGTAAAGAATCTAAAACCCCGTAACCGCCTGATCGCGATATTTCAGCCGCACCGTTATAGCCGCACAAAGCTTTTGCTTGAAGATTTTGCACGCAGTTTCGATCTGGCGGATTATGTTATCACGACCGATATATATGCCGCAAGTGAACCGCCTATTCCCGGGATAGAAGGCAGGTCTATCTATGAAGCGATAAAAAAACATGCCCCGGCAAAGAAATTATTCTTTTTACCGAAGCAGGAGATTGTGCCGCACATCATAAAAAATATCCGCTCCGGGGATATTGTCGTCACCCTGGGTGCCGGAGATATTATCAAGTCTTGCGATGAATTGGTGGAAAGGCTCAAAAGTTAAGATAAATAATGGTGTCGCTCTATCCGGATGCACCACTTTTAAAATCGGAGGGCGCGCGGAGTTTTTTTGCCGGCCTAAAGATGAAGAAGAGTTAAAACTATTGATTAATCTGGCAAAACGGTATAAAATAAAATTTTTAGTGATAGGCGCAGGAAGCAATATCCTGGTTAGCGATAAGGGCGTGAAGGGCCTGGTCGTGCGTTTAGGCGCGCCTGATTTTAAGCGCATAAGCCTAAGAGGGAACCTTCTTACGGCTGGCTCAGGTTGTTCAACAGGGCAGTTGTTGCAATTTTGCGCCAGGCACAATCTTTCCGGCCTGGAATTCCTGGCCGGCATCCCCGGGACATTAGGCGGAAATCTAGCCATGAATGCAGGGACTAGGGGGGATTCCATCGGCGCAAGCCTTATTTCCTGCCGGGTGATGGATGCAAGCGGCAGGACAAAGACCCTAAAGACCGGCCGGATTAAGTTTGGTTACCGCAGTTCGAGCTTGGCTGATTATATAATCTTAGAGGTCCGACTGAGGTTGACAAAAATGCCCGGGGCCGGGATCAGGGAGAGATTAAAAGAGTATATGGACCGGCGCAGGGCAACGCAGGACCTGACGCATCCTTCGGCAGGTTGCGTGTTTAAGAATCCGGAAGGCGATTTCGCTGGCAGGCTCATCGATGCCTGCGGTTTAAAAGGAAAGAGGGTAGGCGGCGCTTCCATTTCAAAGAGGCACGCGAATTTCATTGTCAATCTCGGCAAGGCCAGGTCAGCCGATGTGCTAAAATTAATGGGCCTGGCAAAAAGAGAAGTGAAGCGCAAGTTTAACATTGCGTTGCAGCCAGAGATAAAAATATGGAATTAATGGTTCTCGATTCGCCCCTCACTTCGTTCGGGGTTCGCTCGAACAATAACTTATATTCTTCGAGCGGAGGCCGAGCGTAAGCGAGGCCGAAGTCGAGAAGATAAGAGCGATAGCTCAGTGATCCCCATGAATAATCATTTCGGTAAAATCGGCGTGCTGATGGGCGGCCTTTCTTCGGAGCGGGAGATCTCTCTGAAGTCCGGCAAGGCGGTATTTTTAGCCCTTATTGAGTGCGGCCAAAACGCAGAGGCGATCGATATTACGACCGATGACCGCAGCAAGAATATAGATTTAATAAAATCAGGAGATATCGATTGCGTGTTCCTGGCCTTGCACGGACGCTACGGAGAAGACGGTGCTATCCAGGAGATCCTGGAAGAGCTAGGTATTGTTTATACAGGTTCAGGCGTTTCTGCCAGCAGGCTGGCGATAGATAAGATCGCCTCGCGCGTGATTTTCGAGCAGGCGGGCCTGAAAGTGCCGCGTTACAAGATACTGGAAAAAGGGCAGCAATCGTCATTGCGAAGCCTCGCCACCAAAGGTGGCGGGCGAAGCAATCTCAAAAGCGGGATTGCTTCGGTCCCCCTCGCTTCGCTCGTGGTACCTCGCAATGACAATTTAGAAATTCCGCTCGATGAAGATATGGTTTTTCCTCTGGTGGTAAAGCCGGCGACAAACGGCTCCAGTATCGGGCTTTCCATTGTGGATGATGAGGCAGCCTTGGATGAGGCAGTACAGATTGCCTTTGGGTTTGACCCCAGGATACTCATAGAGGAGTTTGTCCCCGGCAGGGAAGTGACCGTGGGTATATTGGATAGAGAACCGCTTCCGGTAATAGAGGTTATTCCCAAGAAGAGATTCTTTGATTACGAGGCTAAGTATCAGTCCGGATTGACCGAATACATAGTTCCCGCGGAATTAGAGGCTTCCGTAGCGCGCCTTGCCCAGGATGCGGCGCAAAGAGCGCACAATCTTCTGGGGTGTTCCGGTTGTTCGCGGGTAGATATCATTTTAGATAAAGAGTCCGTTCCCTGTATATTAGAGGTGAATACTATTCCCGGTTTTACAGCTACCAGTTTATTGCCCAAGGCGGCGCGCGCAGCCGGGATCGGTTTCGGTCAGTTATGCATGAGATTAATCGAGTTGGCTTATGAGAAGACAAAGACAGAATTCAACCGGCGGCCTTCAGGCGAAAAAGCGTAAGGTTCCTTATAGGCTTTTGAGTTTTTTTGTAACAATATTTTTGGCCCTGATCTTCGCATTCGGCTATCTTCGCCTTGCGGCGGTAAATCTGGGTTATTTTAAGATAAAGAACATCGTCGTAAGGCAGAATTTTAAATATTCGGCCCCGGCTTCGCTTGACGTATCGTATCTATTAGGAAAAAATATATTCGCAATCGATCTGCAAAAAGAATCAGCCTATCTTTTGCAGATCTATCCGGCCTACAAACGGGTGAGGCTGTTCAGGATCTTCCCCGACCGCTTATTTGCGGATTTCGTCACGCGCAGGCCGGTCGCGTACGTGAAATTATACCGTCTGTTCTATGTAAGCGACGACCTGGTCTTGTTTTCTGCCGCGGTAGATTCGCAGGACCTGCGTATGCCGGTTATTACGGGCCTGGAGACAAGGATATTCGGGCCCAGGTCCGGGGTGAGATATACCAACAAAGAATTAGTGCTTGCCCTAAAAGTGATCGGGGAGTTCAGGCTGCATAGAGCGTTGCGCAATTATGCGATCAAAAGGATAAACGCGCAAAGCCTGGAAGATTTCTCGTTTTATCTTCTTGATGAATCCCCGCGGCCTGCCGAACTAAAGCCGCAGGACTACCAGCTTCTGGAGGTTAAGATCAACCACGAATTATTAAGGGATAAAATGAATATCCTCGCCGGGTTGATCACTAAATTAAAGAATGACCGCCAGAAGATAATATATATTGATTTAAGATTCAAAGATCCCGTGATAAGATTAAGCGATTCTAAACCATGACACCCCGCGCTAAGAAGGCACCTGGCCCTAGGCACCCGGCGCTTATTTGAATTGCGCCGGTGTCCCCTCGTGGGGAATTTGGGCCAGTGTTCGCCTCGTGGCGAAATTTACGCGGGTGTTCATTAACTATGACACCCCGCGCTAAGCGGATTTGCGCGGGTGTTCATCTACTATGAAGAATAATTATATCTGCGCCCTGGATATAGGCACAAGCAAGATCTCCGCGGTGCTCGCCCAGACTAAGGCCAGGCATATATCGGGCATCTTCTTCGATACCTTAGCGGTAAAGGGAGTGAAGAGGGGGGTCATCGTTGATCCCATCGAACTGGTAAATGCGATCACCGGGCTTTTAGGGAATTTAAAGCAGAAATCCGGTATCGCGGTAAAACATTTATATACGAATATCTCAGGCGCTGAGATCGTTACTAAGCATAGCCGGGCGATCATCCCCCTGGCCGAAAGAGGTAATAAAGTCATAAGCCACGCGGATATCAATAGGGCCAACGAGCAGGCGCGCATCCTGGGTTCCAGCCTTGAAGAGGAGATCATCCACGAGATCCCCTCGAGCTATACCATCGATTCCAAGTGTAATATTATAAACCCGCTGGGCCTCTACAGCCACAGGCTGGAGGTGGACCTGTATCTTGTGTGCGGGAAATTGTCTTCGCTGCAGAGTTTAAACCGGGTCATCAACCAGGCTGGGTATGAAATAAAGGATTTGTTCTTTTCCGGGATCGCCACCAGCGAAATTGTTTTTCCCCGCTCGGATGTTTTAAACAGGGGCGTAAACGTCCTCTGCGACATAGGGGGCGATGTCACGGAGATAGTGGTATTCGAAGACGGAATGCTCAAGGATATAAAAATACTCCCTTCAGGCGGCATGGACCTTACGCTGCAACTGGCCCAGGAGTTAAAGATCCCGCTTGAGTTGGCCGAGGATATCAAAAGATCTCACGGAAGCGTGGGAGACTTTAGCCAGATCAAGGAAGATAAAGAGATACTGGTAAAGAAAAATAACCTATACCGGCCGATAAAACAAAAAGCGGTATCCGAGATACTGACCCAGAAGACGCACTCCCTGTGTCAGGTCCTGAAAGGCTCCCTGGAAGAGATCGTTCCATTGACTCGCGTCAATAATTTTGTGGCAGTGGGAAGGACTATTACGCTTGACGGGTTTCTCGAGATAATGGAAAATAATTTTTCTATCCCCATAAAGCCCGGGCGTATAAATCATCCGGATATCACCGCTTTAATCACGCATCAGGAGGCCTTTGCCAGGGGTAAATATCTGGATTACCTGACCGCGCTGGGGATATTATGCCTGGCATTACGTAAGACCAGGCCGCAGGTATTAAGCGATTCTCCTCCCGCGCCTAATTTGCTCGCCAAGACCATCAATAAAGTTAAAGAAGTATATCAGGAATATTTTTGATGATAGGTGAGAATTTTGAAAAGGTAAAGGCGCGAATTGCCGCTGCCTGCGCGAGGGTAAAACGTGATCCGGCGGAGATAACCCTTGTGGCCGTAACTAAGGGCAGGAATGTTGATGAAATAGCGCAAGCCGTTGCCGCCGGGGCCATTGATATCGGCGAGAACATGA
Organism: Candidatus Omnitrophota bacterium; assembly: GCA_026387405.1. Classification (GTDB taxonomy): domain Bacteria; phylum Omnitrophota; class Gorgyraeia; order Gygaellales; family Profunditerraquicolaceae; genus JAPLLP01. The sequence goes on along the minus strand of JAPLLV010000065.1, from coordinate 22,633 downwards.
TCCAGGAAGCCCTTGTAAAATTTAACGCTAAGCCATTAGCCATTAGCCATAAGCCAATTAAGTGGCACATGGTCGGCCACCTCCAGACCAACAAGGTAAAAGAGGCGGTAGGGATATTTGATTTGATACATTCGATTGACAGCCTTAGGCTGGCAATCGAAATTGATAAACAGGCCGCCAAAATAAACAAGATCCAGGATGTCTTGATCGAAATAAAGACTTCGCCCGAGGCAACCAAGTCCGGCATTCTTCCGCAAGAGGCGGGAAAATTAATAGAAGAGATAGCGCATTTTAAGAATATCGCGTTAAAGGGATTTATGACTATCGCGCCTCTCGTAGATGATCCTGAAAAGGCCCGTCCTTATTTTAGAATTTTGCGGGAATTAAAAGATAGTTTTAGCCATGTGCAATATGCCATAAGCCATATGCCGATTCTCTCCATGGGCATGACCGATGATTTTGAAGTCGCTATAGAAGAGGGCGCGACCATGGTGAGGATCGGCAGGGCGATATTTGAAGGCGTGTCATTGCGAGCGAACGAAGTGGGCGAAGCAATCCCAAAAACGTGATTGCTTCAGCGCCTGCGGCGCTTCGCAATGACGGGTAGCAGTAAATATGAAAAAAAATATAGGTATTATAGGTTGCGGTAACATGGGCTCAGCAATCGCCAGGCGCCTCAAAGGGCAATACACGTTATGGGTTTGTGATAAAGATACATCTAAGCTCAGGGATATCGCAGCGGAGGTCTTACTCGCCGCCGATCTAGTGCAAAGATCAGAGGTGGTGATCCTGGCTGTTAAGCCGCAGGATTTTTCGGAGATCCTCGAGCTTATCAAGAAAGTGGGCGTTGGCAAGGATAAGCTTTTTATCTCTATCGCCGCCGGAATTACCGCTGCCTATATCGAACAGAATCTGCCTCAAGCGCGCGTCATACGCGTTATGCCTAATCTTCCGGCGCAGGTCGGCGAAGGCATAACTGCTTTAAGCAAGGGCGCCTTAGCTTCTTTAGAAGACTTGGATATTGCGGCGGAAATATTCGGTTATTTAGGCAAGACGATAATAGTGGATGAAGGTATGATGGGCGCTGTTACGGCAATTTCAGGAAGCGGACCGGCTTATGTTTGTTTTTTTCTCGAATCAAAAGGTTTATCCGCAGCAAATGTTCCCTCTGCCTTAAGCGATAAATTTCTGGCAGAATTTAAAGAGGCTGCTGAGGCATTAGGTTTTAGTCCACAGGAGGCAAAGTTACTGGTGGAACAGACCTATAAAGGCACGATCAGTTTGCTTAAGAAAAAAGGCGCTTTGCCTTCGGAATTACGGTGCCAGGTTACTTCAAAAGGCGGGACTACCGAGGCGGCATTAGAAGTTCTGTCCGCAGGCGGTTCCTGGACAGAGGCTGCTTTAGCTGCGAAAAAACGCGCGGAAGAATTATCAAGGGGAGGCTAATACATGGGGCGTATTGGGATTATCGGCGGAAGCGGTTTATATAATATCGAAGGGATAAAAGGCGTCAAGCAGGTTGCGGTGACTACTCCTTTTGGTAAGCCTTCGGATAAATTTACTCTTGGCAAGCTTGAGGGCAGGGATGTTGTATTTTTGCCTCGCCACGGCAAGGGGCATCGTATTCCCCCCAGTGAGATCAACTATCGGGCCAATATCTACGCCATGAAGAAATTGGGAGTCGAGCGTATTATTTCCGTTACTGCCTGCGGCAGCCTCAAGGAGGAACTCAGGCCTCTGGATTTTGTGTTGGTTGACCAGTTTGTCGACCGCACCAACCAGGGGCGTAAGATGAGTTTTTTCGAAGACGGCATTGTGGCGCATATCGTTTTTGCCCAGCCTATCTGTTCCGAGCTAAGCGGGATCATTTATGACTCCGGCAAGGCCTTAGGCCTGACTATGCACAAAGGCGGCACTTACCTAAATATGGAGGGGCCCGCATTCTCTACGCTGGCAGAATCGAAGCTCTACCGCCAATGGGGAATGGACGTGATCGGTATGACTAATATGGCCGAGGCAAAATTAGCCCGGGAGGCAGAGATCTGTTATGCCACGGTAGCCTGCATCACGGATTACGACTGCTGGCATTCGCAGCATGAGAGCGTGACCATCGATATGATCATACAGAATCTGGCAAAGAATATCGAGAACGCCAAAAAGATGCTGCTCGCCGTGATCAAGAATCTTCCGGAAAAAAGAGCCTGCTCATGTTCCGATGCCTTAAAATACGCGATCATTACCGACAAGAAACTGATACCGGAAGAAACAAAGAAGAATTTGAAGATTATTATAGGAAAATATATTGATTAGCAGTTCCAGACCCGCGGTGGAAGCATTTTGACTCGTTTTAACAGTTATGAGCTATGGAATATAAGAATACCCTGAATTTACCCAAGACCGGATTTCCCATGAAGGCAGACCTGCCTAAGCGGGAGCCGGCCCTGCTTAAAGACTGGATCGATAGCGGACTCTATGAGCTTATCCGTAAAGCCCGAACGGGTGCGCCCAAATACATCCTGCACGACGGGCCTCCTTATGCCAACGGGAATATCCACATCGGCCATGCCTTAAATAAGACCCTCAAGGACATCATCGTAAAATATAAGACCATGCGCGGGTTTGACGCGCCTTATGTGCCGGGATGGGATTGCCATGGACTGCCGGTGGAACACCAGCTATTTAAAGAGCTCAAGCTTAATAAATACCAGATCGACCAGCTGGAATTCCGCAAGAAGGCATACGAGTATGCCTTAAGATTTGTCTCCACCCAGAAAGAGGAGTTTAAGCGCCTGGGCGTCTTTGGCGATTGGGAGAATTCATATCTTACCTTAAGCCGCGATTATGAAGAGGCGATCATCCGTTCTTTTTCTGAACTGGTCAAAAAAGGCTATATCTACCGCGGGCTTAAACCGGTGAACTGGTGTTATAAATGCGAAACCGCCCTGGCTGAGGCAGAGGTGGAGTATGAAGATCATACCTCGCCGTCAGTTTTTGTTAAATTTAAATTAGAAGAGACGAAGGATTTCCTGCCGGACACTTACCTGGCAATCTGGACGACGACGCCCTGGACGTTAATCGCAAATGTTGCCGTCGCTGCGCATCCCGATTTACAATATGTATATGTAAAGACGGATTTTGGAAACCTGATAATCGCAAAGGATCTTTATATAAATGTGTTAGTTCATGCGTATGGCGGACAAATGTTACAGAATGTGGTTGTCAGAGAAATTCTAGGTAAGGATTTGGAAGGGCTGGTTTACCAACATCCGTTTGGTTTACGAAAAGGTCGCGTTGTCTTGGCAGACTATGTTTCTAAAGAAGAAGGCACCGGCCTGGTGCATACAGCCCCGGGGCATGGCGCCGAGGATTACCTGACGGGAGTAAAATATAAATTAGAAGTAGTGATGCCGGTAGATACTAAAGGCAATTTTGATAATACCGCAGGCGAATTCCAGGGATTAAACGTCTATGCTGCAAATAAGCTTATCATAGAAAAACTCAAGCAGTTGGGGTTTCTTTTGTTTGCCGGCCAACTGCAGCATTCCTATCCGCATTGCTGGCGCTGCAAGAGCCCGATAATCTTTCGCGCCACCAGGCAGTGGTTCCTGGAGATAGATAGGCTGGATTTAAGAAAAAAGTTACTCGAGGTTATTGAGAAAGATATTCAATGGATCCCTCCGGAAGGGAGAGAGAGGATTTCGGCAATGGTGGCTTTGCGTCCGGATTGGTGTTTGTCACGGCAGAGATACTGGGGTGTTCCCATACCGGCCTTGATCTGCAATCAATGCCGGGAAGAATTTCTTGATGAACGGGTGATAGATGCCTTTGCGCGCTTAACCGCGCAGGAGGGTACGGATTCCTGGTTTAGCCGGCCTATATCCGACTTCCTGCCTGAAAATTTTGCCTGTCCGCATTGCCAAGCCAAGAATTTTTCCAAAGGTTCGGATATACTTGACGTCTGGTTTGATTCCGGGGTATCACATCAGGCAGTTTTAAAGAAGCGTAAAGACCTGGAGTATCCTTGCGCGTTGTATCTGGAAGGTTCTGACCAGCATAGGGGCTGGTTCCAGTCGTCGCTGATTCCGGCGATGTGCATTGACGCAGAGCCGCCCTTTAAGAGCGTCCTTACCCACGGCCACGTGGTCGACGGCGAAGGCAGGAAGATGTCCAAATCCTTAGGAAACGTCATCCCGCCCCAGGACATCATAAAAGATTCCGGAGCGGATATAGTCAGGCTTTGTGCAGCGGCAAGCAATTATAATGAGGACATCCGCATCTCGCCTTTAATACTGACCAGATTATCCGAGGCCTACCGCAAGATAAGGAACACGGTGCGTTTTATACTGAGCAACCTTTATGATTTTAACCCGGGCATAGACAGGGTAGCTTATGCGGATCTAAAAAAGATAGACTTGTGGATATTGTTTGAGTTAAAGGAAGTTATCTTGTCGGTGACCCAAAGTTACGAGGCCTTTGAGTTCCATAAAGCCTATAAGGGGATTTATGATTTCTGTAACGAGCAACTGTCGATGTATTATCTGGATATGGCAAAGGGGAGGTTATACACCTATGCCGCAAGCTCCCGCGAACGCCGCTCCAGTCAGACAGCAATGTATGACGTCTTGAATGCGCTGGTGAGATTGGCCGGGCCGATACTTGTTTTTACCGCCGATGAGATCTGGCGTTCTATGCCGAAAGAGAAGGGCGATGCGCTTCTCTTGAGCGTCCATCTGGCAGGCTGGCCTGATGCCGAAGAGCTGCAGGCGAGGCTGGGGGGAAGGGATATTCAGAAAGAGCTCGCCGCAGTAATCGGCTTAATTCCCTTTGCGGCCAAGGCCCTGGAAGAGATGAGAAATAAACAGGAGATCGGCAGTTCCTTTGACGCGAGAATAAATCTGTTGACAAATAACGAAAACCGGTATAAATATCTAGAAAGCCTGCGTGATGAGCTGCCTGAGATATTTAAGGTTTCGCAGGTAGAAATTATAAAAAAGACAGATATGGCTCCCACCCGGGCTTTAAGCGGCGATTACGCCGATATCGCGATAGAGGTGTTAAAGGCCGACGGGAAAAAATGCGTGCGCTGCTGGAATTATTTCGCTTCTTTAGGAAGAGACAGCGGACATCCTTTACTTTGCGACAGGTGTTTGACAGCGATCGGAGGAAAATAAATTGACCCGAAAAATTAAGAAAAGGAAAAGCGTCGGGATCCCGACGATAAGGAGAAGATCAATGGAATCGGGGAAAAAGAAATATAATAAAAAAGCGCTGGCGGAATTTAAGAAGCTGATCTTGAAGCGTAAAGACGAGATAGTTGATGATATTAATCATATCTCCGAGGATACGCTTAAGAAATCCCAGAAGGAGGCCTCGGGGGATATTTCAGGCTACAGCTATCATATGGCCGACGTGGCCACCGACACGTATGACCGGGAATTCTCCCTTGGCATTGCCTCCAACGAAAGGCAGTTCCTCTATGAAGTGAACGACGCCCTGAAGAAGATAGAAGAAGGCACTTTCGGGACCTGCGAGGACTGCAAGCGCCTTATTACCAAGACCAGGCTCAAGGTGGTTCCCTACGCCCGCCTTTGCGTAAAGTGCCAGGAGAAGAGGGAGAAAAAATGAAGCTCCTCGGCGTAGAAACCTCCTGGGTTTCTAGGAGCGAAATACTTAGCCCCGCCTTAGGCGGGGCTAATGTATAGTCCTCTTTGGATGATCTTAATCATCGTCATAATAGTCCTTGCCTTAGACCAGCTGACCAAATTCGTTGCCGCCAACACATTAATCCTTAACAATCCCGCCTGCGTGATTAAAGGCGTATTTTGTTTTACCCTTGTGCATAACCGCGGCGCGGCCTTTGGGATACTCCAGAACCAAACCCTGCTTTTTATCGCTACTTCCATAATTGCCATTGTCTTGATTTATCTCAACCTTAAGAAGAGTAAGGCTTGTAGCTGGTATAATATTTCTTTAGGGCTTATCCTGTCCGGGGCGATAGGCAATTTCCTTGACCGGATTATTTTTGGCTATGTGATCGATTTCTTGGATTTTCGCATCTGGCCGGTGTTCAATGTGGCCGACAGCGCCATTACCGTCGGAGCGGTGCTCTTAGGATGGCATATATTGATATCAAAAGACAAATCTAGAGGTAATAATTAAAATGCATCCGGAAGTCTGCACAATCGGGCCGTTTACAATATACTCTTACGGGCTGATGCTCGCTTTGGCGTTCGTCGTTGGCCAGTATCTGGCTTCGCGTCAGGCCAGGAAAGAGAAGTTTAACCCCGAGGCGGTCTTTAATTTTCTCTTCCTGAGCGTTATCTCAGGGATAGCAGGGGCGCGCATTTTTTACGTCTTAGAAAATTTACGGTATTATCTTGGCGACCCGCTCGAAATAATTATGTTCCAGCACGGAGGATTATCCTGGTTTGGGGGTTTGATTTTAGGCGCCTGCTGCGGCTTATTGTATTTAAAGAGAAAAGGCATGCCGATATACCGGGTCTTGGACCTGGTAGCTCCGTTTATCGCCCTGTCTCAAGCCATTGGCAGGATCGGCTGCCTCTTGAACGGATGCTGCTACGGCAAGGCGGCAGAGTGGGGTTTTTGGTTCCCGGAAAAGGGAGAATTCCTGATCCCGACGCAAGTCTGCTCAAGCCTTGCTTTGATCCTTATCTTTTTCGCCCTTAGGTTCATGCAGGAAAGGCCGCATAAGAACGGCGAAATTTTCTTTGCCTACCTTTTACTTTATTCCCTGAAAAGATTCTTTATCGAATTCTGGCGCGGGGATAATCCGGTTGTCCTCCGGGGAATGACTCTTTTTCAAATCTTAAGCGTCATAGTTTTCTTTCTCGCCCTGACCAAACTCGTCATCATAAAGAAGAAGAACGGTTAGATCATGCAGGAATATAAGATCAGCGTTTCTGAGGAAGACAAAGGCAAGCGCCTGGATGTATTTATCCTGGAGTTTGCCAAGAAAAACAGCCTTGGGCTGTCGCGGACATCGCTGCAGAAATTGATGGAAGAAGGATGCCTTTATGCGTTTGAGTCTTGTTCTACGGGATTGAAACCACATTATAAAATAAAGCCCGGCGATTCCTTTATCCTGCGCATCCCGGAGGTTAAGCCCCGTGAATTAAAACCGGAGAACATCCCGCTTGATATCGTCTACGAAGACAGCGACCTCGCAGTGATCAATAAGCCTTCGGGTTTGGTAGTGCATCCCGCCCCGGGAAATTACGAGCATACCCTGGTCAACGCCTTGCTCTATCATTTTAAAGAGTTGTCTAGCAATAATCCTTTGAGGCCCGGTATTGTGCACCGGCTGGATAAAGATACCTCCGGGTTAATGCTGATAGCCAAAAATAATCAGAGCCACCTCTACCTGGCAGAGCAATTCAGCCGGCACGGTATTAAGCGCAAATATGTTGCTTTGGTTAAGGGGAGGGTAGAGTTTGATGAAGATGTTATTGATCTGCCCATAGCCAGGCACCCGGTGAAGAGGCAGAGTATGGCTGTGGGATTCGGGGCAAATTCACGTTACGCCAAGACGCATTACCGGACGCTGAAAAGGACGGATGTAGCCAGTCTTCTTGAACTTGAACCTTTTACCGGCAGGACACACCAATTAAGGGTGCACCTGGCGCATATAGATCATCCCATCTTGGGGGATACTAAATATGGAAAGAATAATCCTCCCATACGCCTGGCGCTCCATGCCTTCTATATAGGCTTCAGGCATCCCACAAAGGGCCAATTCCTGGAGTTCTCCACGCCCATACCAAAAGAATTCACGGAATTCTTAAGGCGCATAAAAATCCCTTGATTTTTATATAACCGATGTTATATTATGAAGTTAAGGTTAAGTTTAAGGTTAAATTGAAAAATAAGAGGGAGGCGAGATGGCCGCTAAAGTAAAACCTTCATTATTGATACTTATCGTCCTTGTACTTGCCAGCGTATCCCTGGCCTGCAGCGGTTTTTATCTTCTGCAAAAAGAACGGGCCAATAGCGCGTCACTGCAAAAGGCGCTGGATGAACTAAAAAGCTTGGAGACCTTGAATGAGAAAAAGCTTGCTGAAAACCAGAAGGCAATCGATGGTTTGGAAGAAAAGCTAAGCGGTGCCAAGACCCAGATAGCCTCTCTGAATGATGACCTGGGAACCGAGAAGGCAGCTAAGACGGCAGCCTTGAAGCAGGTCGACGAATTAAAGGCGATCCTGGAAGAGCAGAAAAAAGTAAAATCCGATGTTGAGGATAAACTCATTAAGGCCCAGGACGAGGCAAAAAAGATAAAAACCGAATTGAGGGATCTGGAAAATAAAAAATCCTCCCTGGAAAAGAAGATAACCGAGTTGGAAGAGAAGCTTAAGCCGGGAGTGGAATTAGGTACAATAGTCGTTAATCCGGAGACCGGAATGCCTCAGACCTCTCCGGCGGCTGCCGTTACCGGAACGGAGAATATGTCCGAAGAGAAACCGATGGCCGCATCCGGCGCAGCGTCCGCTTCTTCGCAATCGCCAGAAGGCAAGGTTTTGGTGGTGAATAAGGATTACAATTTCGCGGTTATCAACCTTGGCAGCGAGGACGGTGTCTCTATCGGAAACGTCTTCTCCATATACCACAACAATAAATATGTAGGCGATGTCAAGGTAGAAAAGGTCCACGATTCCATGGCTGCCGCCGCCTTTGCCACTCCCGAACTTAAAGATAAGGTCAGCGAGGGCGATAAGATCGTGTTGAAGGCTAAATGAAATCTGTTTTTTCCCTGAGGCACACCGGGAGTGCCCAAGGAAAGATCCTCCTTCCCGGAGATAAATCAATAGCCCATCGTTTCTTACTCGTAAGTTCCCTAAGCCGGGGAACGACTGTCATTGAAAATTTTCCCGCCAATAAAGACTGCCTGGCGACCTTAGCGGCTTTGCGTAAGCTGGGAGCGGGCATAACCCGTCTTAAAAATAATAAAATATCCGCGATCAAAGTTTCCGGTAAAGGGCTTAATGGCCTAAATAAGCCGCGGGGAGATGTTTTTGTCGGCGATTCCGGGACGACATTAAGGCTCCTGCTCGGGGTGCTGGCCGGGCAGCCTTTTCGGGTGAAGCTTACTGCCGGCAGGTCTCTCAGCCGGAGGCCCATGCGGCGCGTTACCCGTCCCCTGCGCATGATGGGTGCGTATATAAAGACAAAAATAAAAAGTAAAAAGGCAAAAGTTGAGGAATATCCGCCGATTACAATCAAGGGAGGGGATCTCAAAGGTATTACCTACCGGATACCCGTGGCATCAGCCCAGGTAAAATCCGCGATCCTTTTAGCCGGCCTTTATGCCAGCGGTGAAACCGAGATCACCGAATCCACAAAGACCAGGGATCATACTGAGCGCGTCCTGCGATTGGCCGGGGCCTGTGTGCGAACCCGGAAAAATAAAGTCAGGATAAGAGGCATAAGAGAATTGATTTTGCCTCCGCGCCTTTTTGTGCCCGGAGATATTTCTTCGGCGAGTTTTTTCATGGTCCTGGCAGCTATCCTGCCGGATTCAAAGATCATTATTAAGAATGTCAGCCTGAATCCCTCGCGCTTAGGCATAGTCAAGGTATTAAAGCGTATGGGTGCCAGGATACTAACGACCAACGACCAACCCCGCCTGCCACTTGGTACGCGGGGCGGGCATGGACTAACGACTAACGACCAACGACTAACGACTAAATACGAACCAATGGGGGATATTATTGTAGAAAGCAGCAAGTTAAGAGGGGTAGTCATAAAGAAGAAAGAAATACCTTCCTTGATCGATGAATTACCGATCTTGATGGTGGCGGCTTCCTGCGCGAATAAGATAACGGTCTTTGAGGGGGTGAGTGAATTGCGAGTAAAAGAGACCGACAGGATCCGCTCCATGAGTTATAATCTGAAGCAAATGGGGGTTAGCGTCAGGGTCATCCGTAAAAATGGAGGCGAGGATGTCGTGGTTGAGGGTGCGCCGGAACTAAAAGGAGCCCGGATCAGGAGTTTCAACGACCACCGCACCGCCATGAGCATGATAGTAGCCGGCCTTGCCGCCGGAGGAAAAAGCGTTATTGATGATGTTTCCTGTATAGATAAATCATTTCCGGAGTTCCTGCCCGTCTTGAAGTCTATTATTAAGTAGGAGGATTTTTTGGTTCCGTTAATTATCATTAGCATTGGGAGGGGCCGCGAAAATGGATAATATGCTGTTTGAATTTTCCGATACGATTGCCGGCTATACCACAAAAGTTGATAAAGAAAAAAGGATGTTTAGCCTGAGGACTTGCGACAACCGTGAATTCGAGGTTAGGCTTTCAGTAAATTTCAGCGCCCAGACTATCCGGAATTTAGGCGAGCCTTATGCGGATTGCGCTGCCCAGGTATTTGAGCGTTTAGTGCCGTCGCAATATCTTTTTGTCTACGGGACTTTTTATCCTCAAGGCCTCGGCCATGTTTTTGAGGCCCAATCCATCTGTTTTCCCGGGTGTAAGCCGAATGAATTCAGGTTCGAAGAGCCGGACTGGTGGATTAAACAGGCCAGGAACATCGCCGACTTTTTTTATAAAGCCCAATTCCTGGGCAAGGAGATCGATTACCGCAATTACCGCACTATGCTGAAATTAAGCGGAGAACGTAAAGGAGACTTCCGGCAGGAGACGGATACGATATCCCGCTTGATCTACGGCTTTGCCTCTACCTTTATGTTGACCGGAGAAGACCGTTTCCTCGAAGCCGCTGAGAAGGGCACCGTTTATTTGCGCGAGCATATGCGGTTTTATGATACCGATGAAAATATCGTTTACTGGTATCACGGCATTGATATCAAGGGAGACAGCGAGACTAAGATATTTGCCTCCGAATTCGGCGATGATTACGATGCTATCCCGATGTATGAGCAGATCTACGCCCTGGCAGGGCCCACGCAGACCTACCGCGTAAACGGCGATCCGGCGATCATGCGGGATATCAAGATGACCATGGATCTATTTGAGCGTTTTTTCTTAGACAAAAAGAATGAGGGGTATTTTTCTCACCTCGACCCGGTTACCCTGGATCCGAGAAGCGATAGTCTGGGTAGGAATAAGGCGCGCAAGAACTGGAATTCAGTGGGCGACCATGCCCCGGCCTACCTGATCAACCTATGGCTGGCAACCGGCGAAGAGAAGTATAAGGATTTTCTTACCTATTGCGCCGATTGCATCGTGAAGTATTTTCCTGATTACGAACACAGCCCGTTCGTGCAGGAGAGGTTCTTTGAAGACTGGAGCCATGATAAAGACTGGGGTTGGCAGAAGAACCGCGCTGTAATCGGGCATAATTTAAAGATCGCCTGGAATCTCATGCGCATCCATAGCATCGCCCCCAAGGATGAATACGTAAAGCTGGCGAGGAAGATCGCCGAGATCATGCCTAAATACGGGATGGACCGGCAGAGGGCGGGCTGGTATGATGTGATGGAGAGGGAATTGAGGCCGGGAGAAGAATCCTATCGTTTTGCCTGGCATGACCGTAAGGCCTGGTGGCAGCAAGAGCAGTCCATCCTCGCCTATCAGATCCTCTACGGTATTTTAAAAGACCCCGAATACCTGCGCCTGGCCAGGGAATCAGCCGCTTTCTATAACGCGTTTTTCCCTGATCATGATGACGGCGCGGTTTATTTCAATGTGCTTAATACCGGTATGCCTTATCTGGTGGGCAATGAACGGCTCAAGGGTAGCCATTCGATGAGTGGATATCATTCCATAGAGTTGGCGTATCTGGGGCAGACCTATACTAATTGTCTGCACACTAAACAGCCGCTTGAGTTGTATTTTAAACCGGTGGTAAACGGCTTTGGCGACAGCGTGTTGAGGGTTCAGCCGGACATACTTCCCGCGCTCTGCCTGAAGATCTCCGACGTCTGGATTGACAACAGCCCCTGGAAGAATTTTGACCCGGAGAAGCTCACTGTTTCTTTGCCTAACCTTACCTACCGCCCCAAGGTAAAAGTGAGATTAGTACCCGTATAATCATCCACCCCGCGCTAAGCAAGGCACCTGGTCCATATAGGAATCGGGCCAGTGTTCGCCTAGCGGCGAAAATTGCGCGGGTGCGCCCTTTCTGGGCAGGGAGGTAGTATGGAAATTAAATCCCGTATCCAGGACAACGTAACCATTATCCAGGTGATTGGGAGTTTAGACAGTAATGTTGCCCAGCAGGCGGAGGAAGAGATCAACAAGCATGTCCGCAGTAATTGTTCTTTAGTCCTGGATATGGCCGAATGTAACTATATTTCCAGTTCCGGGTTAAGAGTGCTTTTGGCGGTCGGTAAGCAGCTGCAATCTAACAGCGGGAATTGGGCCTTTGCCGCGCTTTCCGATGAGATAATGGATGTGATGAATATGACCGGATTCGGCGGTTTCTTTAAGATCTGTCCTGACGTTGAGGAAGCTATAAAATCCATTAAGCCCTAAAATTAACCATGCAGCGTATTGACCTGCACCCCACGCATAAATATGGAGATTTCCGGCTGCGCGCCGGAAAACCGCTCCCTTTTGGCGCGACTATCGTGCCGGGAGGGGTAAATTTTTCCGTATATTCCAGTTATGCGACTTCCTGTGAGCTGGTATTATTCAACAAACACCAGCCCCAGCCTTTTGCTACGATCCCCTTTAGAGAAGAATTCCGCATCGGTAATGTCTTTACCATGATCGTATTTGATTTAGATTATGAGGTAATTGAATACGGTTATCGTATGGACGGTCCATTTAATCCTAAGCTTGGCCATTGGTTTGATAAAACTAAAATACTCCTTGACCCATATGCTAAGAGCATTGGCGGCAGGGATGAATGGGGCAAGGAGCCGGATTGGAATAATATTTATCAGCACCGCGCGCGGATATTTTTTGATGATTTTGACTGGGAGGATGACCGTCCTTTAGAAACCTCGATAGAGGATTTAATTGTCTACGAAATGCACGTACGCAGTTTCTCCGCCCATGATTCATCAAAGGTAAAGCATCCGGGGACCTTTGCCGCGATCCGGGAGAAAATACCCTATCTTAAAGAGCTGGGTATAAACTGTATTGAGTTGATGCCGATACATTCCTTTGATGAATTTGAAAATGCGCGCGTTTCGCCGCTTAACAATAAACGCCTGTTGAATTACTGGGGATACAGCAACGTGGGTTTTTTTGCCCCTAAGGCAGGGTATGCCGCCACAGGAAAATACGGAATGCAGGTTGACGAATTAAAGGCCACGATAAAGGACCTGCATAAAAACGGCATTGAGGTAATTCTGGATGTGGTTTTTAACCATACCGCCGAAGGAAACGAGAAAGGGCCTTACATATCTTACCGCGGCATTGACAACAAGACTTATTATATGCTTACCCCCGAAGGGTATTATTACAATTTTAGCGGCTGCGGCAATACCTTAAACTGCAATAATCCTATTGTCAGGAATATGATCCTTGATTGTTTGAGGTACTGGGCAAGCGATTACCACATTGATGGTTTTCGTTTTGATCTGGCCTCGATCTTAGGGCGCGACCAGAACGGCGCGCCGATGCACAGCCCGCCGTTACTGGAGACCCTGGCCTTTGACCCCATACTCGGCAAATGTAAGCTGATTGCCGAGGCCTGGGACGCCGGAGGGCTATACCAGGTGGGGGTTTTTCCTTCCTGGGGGCGCTGGGCGGAGTGGAACGGGAAATACCGTGATGACCTGCGCAAGTTTTTAAAAGGCGAACCCGGTTTAGCCGGGGCCATGGCGCAAAGATTGCAGGGCTCGCCGGATTTATACCAGTGGCAGCAGCGGGAAACCTGCGCCACTATAAATTTTATTACCTGCCATGATGGTTTTACCCTGATGGATATGGTTTCCTATAACGGCAAGCATAATGAGGCCAACGCAGAGAATAATAATGACGGCTCCGATGGCAACGAGAGCTGGAATTCCGGATGGGAAGGCGAGAGCTCTGATGCCAATGTAAATAGATTGAGGATCAAGCAGATAAAAAATGCCGTTACCATATTAATGCTTAGCCAGGGCACGCCGATGATCCTTTCCGGAGACGAAATGGGTAAGAGCCAGGCCGGCAATAATAACGCTTATTGTCAGGATAATGAAATCTCTTGGCTGGACTGGCGGCTTTTAGAAAAGAACGCCGAATTTTTTAATTATTTTAAAAAGATGATCGCCTTGCGCCGCAAACATGCGGCCTTAAGAAATAGCGCGTATCTGCGAGGCGCAGGCGGCAGCTTTGAGCTATCCTGGCACGGGCAAAAATGCTGGTATGCCGACTGGAGCGCGGAATCGAGATCGCTTGCCTTTATGCTCTCCGGGAAAGGCATATATATTTACGCGGCGATGAACACGCACTGGGAGATGCGGGGTTTTGAATTACCCAAGCTGCCGGCGGGTGCGTCCTGGCATGTCTTTGCCAATACCGATGTAGCCGCTCCTTATGATATCGCTGAATTAGGAGGAGAAGTTAAGCTTGATAATCAGGATGAGTTTTTGGTGGGTCCGCGTTCGGTAGTTGTTTTGATAGGAAGATGATGACACCTCGCGCTAAGCAGGCACCTGGCCCAGATAGGAATTGGGCCAGTGTTCGCTTCGGCGAAAATTGCGCGAGTGTTCGCTACTGCGAAAAAAGGGGGGTTATTATGGAATCAAAATTTTCTATAGAATTGTCCGGTAATATCGCTAAACTTACTCTTGTTGGCCGGCTGGATGCTACCAATGCCGCGGTGTTCCAAGAGGAGTTAAAAAAAATATCCGGACAACAGGTGACTAAGGTGGTATTTTTTGCCAAAGACCTGGAATATATCGCCAGCGCAGGCCTGCGGGTGATGATTTTCGCCAAGCAAAAACTCTGCCAGGACGCGCAGGTGTATCTCGTGGGCGCGCAGGAAGCGGTGCTCAATGTGGTCAAAATGAGCGGGCTGGATACCTTTATGGCCATACAAGATACCTTTCAAGAATAATTGGAGCCGGATTATTCCTCATGGAGAAAATCTCCTTTCCCGCAAAATTAGAGAACCTGGAGGCGATGATTGATTTTATTATCGCCTTCGCGCAAAATAAAAAATTTCCTGATGATAAATTAAACCAGATTCGCCTGGCCTGCGAAGAGGTTTTGGTGAACGTGATCAATTACGCTTATCCTGGGAGCCCGGGCGAGGTGGAGATAGTCTGTTCTGAAGCAGGGGGAAAAGGGGTGATCATTGAGGTGATGGATTCCGGCATCCCCTTTAATCCGCTGGAGAAAGAGCCTCCTGATATCAGCCAGCCAATAGAGAGAAGAAAAATCGGCGGATTAGGGATTTTCCTGGCAAAGAAAGTTATGGACGAATTAAGCTACGAAAGAAAAGAGAATAAGAATTCCTTAAGGCTGGTTAAATATGCGTAAAATAAGCCTGAAAAGCAGTATGATCTTATGGATCTGGGGGTTTGCCGCGTTGATATTTTTGCTGATTATCCGCATCGATTTTATTTACAGCAAAAAGGCCCTGGAAAAAAGGATCGAAGACGACGCAGTGAACCTGTCCAGGTATTACGGCAAGCGGCTGGATGTAGTTTTTTCCCAGGCCTCGGTTATCCCGCAAGTCATCGCCGCGCACCTGGAAACCGAATACGAGGATAATGAAGTCAACCAGCCCGAACTGTTAAAGAAGTTCTTAAAGAAAGTGGCGGAGGCCAACCCTTTTATCTTTGGCGTCTGCGTGGCTTTTGAGCCTTATGCCTTTAACGAAAAGATTAAGGCCTTTGCCCCTTATTATTACTATGAAGACGGTAAAATCACCTATGACCAACTAGGGGAAGATGCCGATTATAATTATTTTAAATGGGATTGGTATAAGCTTCCCAAAGAAAAAGGGAACGCCCTATGGACAGAACCTTATAGTTATCCCGGGGCCGGGGAAGTTACCATGATCACCTATTCTTATCCTTTTTTCTGGGATAAAAAATTTATCGGCGTGGCAGAGGTAGATATTTCCCTGGACAAATTAAAGGTAGATATAGATAAACTTAAAGTACTCGAGACAGGATACGGATTCATGCTTAGCGCGAAAGGGACTTTTTTATCTTATCCGGATAAAGATAAGATTATGAAAGCTAATATCAGTACAGTTTCCCCTGCCCTGGCGCAGGAAGTTAAAGACCTGGAAAAGATAGGATCCGGGGGATGGGTCTTTCTAAAAACAAAGGACCCTTTCCGGGGGGAAGATGCCTGGGTAATCTTGCGTCCGGTAAGAGATTCTGTCCGGACCTTGGTCGGCTCTGTGGGGTTTGTCTATCCGGTCAAAGAGATATACGCCGATATTTATTCCTTAAGGAAAAAGATAGCCTTAATTGCCGTAGCCGGATTAATCCTCCTTTTATTGATTATTATCGCTATTTCTAATTCTATTTCCCAGCCGATAAGCAGGCTGGCAGCAGGTGTGGTAAAATTCGCGCAAGGCCAACTGGATTATAAAGTATCGGTAAATGCAAAGTCAGCCGAGGTAGAGGCTTTACAGGTATCCTTTAATAAGATGTCCGATGACCTGAAGGCATATATCAAAAATTTGAAGGAAACCACCGCCGCCAAGGAACGCATTGAAAGCGAGCTAAAAATTGCCCACGAGATCCAGGTAAGCATGCTGCCGAGAATCTTCCCGCCTTTCCCTGAACGCAAAGAGTTTGAGATTTTCGCGGTTATGGAGCCGGCAAAAGAAGTGGGCGGAGATTTTTATGATTTCTTCCTTATCAATAATGACAAATTGTGTTTTCTCTTGGGCGATGTTTCGGGAAAGGGCGTCCCTGCGGCGTTATTCATGGTGATCAGCAAGATATTACTCAAGACCGCGTTTTTAGACGGCCTTTCTCCGGACGCGGCATTGTCTCGGGTAAATAATACGCTCTACACCGGAAATGACACTAGTATGTTTCTCACCGTGCTCTGCATGGTATTGGATTTAAAGAGCGGCAAGATAGAGTATTCTTCGGCAGGGCATAATCCTCCTTTACTTTACAGCGGCTCAGGCGATTTTGATTTTCTCCCTGTGCCTAAGGGGTTTGTCCTGGGCGCGATGCCCGACACTAAATATCAGAACCAGGAGATCGTCTTAAAAGACGGCGCAGCGGTTTTCCTCTATACCGATGGGGTAACCGAGGCGATGAATATGGAATCAAAGCAGTTTTCAGAGCAGAGACTCAAAGATGACCTGCGGAAGTTCAAAGATAAAGATCTCACGGAAATGATACACGGCATGCGGGTGGAGATAAAGAATTTTACCATGGGCGCAGAGCAGTCGGACGACATCACCATACTGGCCTTAAGATTCAAGGGCGCGGGTCATTAAAAGGGGGGATAAATGCAAAAAAACATTCTTGCGGTATTATCTGAATACGGTTATTGGGGGGAAGAGCTTGTCGGCCCCCTGGAGATACTGGATGAGGCAGGTTATAAAACGGTATTTGTGACTCCAAAGGGCAAGCGGGCGCATGCCTTGCCGCCGAGCATGGACGCAAAATATGTCGATCCGCCGTTGGGAAGGACGGTAGTTTCGGAGAAAATGGCCAGGAAGGTTAAGGCTTTGGATGCCTCTAAGAGGCTGAATGACCCCCTTAATCTGTCTAAATTGTTCCCTGAGCGGCCCTATATGAGCAGCCGTAATTATTTAAGGGATTTTGAAGAATATAATGAAAAACTTGAGGCGGCGGAGAAAGGTATCGCGCGTTACGACGCCCTTTTATTGGTCGGCGGCAGCGGGCCGCTGATCGATATGGTGAATAACCAAAGGGTGCATGACCTGATCCTGGCTTTTTATAAAACAGGTAAGTCCATTGCCGCGGAATGTTACGGGGTCGCCTGCCTGGCCTTTGCCCGCGATTACCGCATCCGCAAGAGTATTATCCGGGGAAAGCATGTGACAGGACACCCTTTGGAATATGACTATAAAGACGGCACCGGATTCCTGGGCGTAGATTTCAATATGGGCCCGCCGCCGTATCCGCTGGAATTTATTTTGCGGGATGCCGTGGGAGCTGAGGGAGAATTTCACGGTAATGTCGGCCGGACAGTTTCGGCGCTCGTAGATTATCCCTTTATCACAGGACGCTCCACCGGAGATTCTTATAAGACGGGAGAATTACTGGTAGAGGTCCTGAAAAAAGGTCTGAAACGTTACGGATGGTAAGAGGAGCAAAATTATGTCGCCAAAGACAGGCAGATACGCGATCATTGAGCAGCTTTTAAAAGACGGTATTACCTATATGTTCGGTAATCCGGGCACGGTTGAGCAGGGATTTTTGGACGCGCTCCGGGAATACCCGCAGATGAAATATGTTTTGACCCTGCAGGAGAGCGTAGCGGTGCTGATGGCTGATGGTTATGCACGGGCCGCGCAGCGCCCGGGATTGGTTCAGCTGCACAGTTCTCCCGGTATCGGCAACGGGGTAGGGGCCTTGTATCAGGCACTGCGCGGGCATGCCCCGATAGTGGTTATCGGCGGCGACGCGGGGATAAAATATCAGAATATGGATGCCCAGATGGCCGCGGATCTGGTGGCGATGATGGAGCCGGTGACCAAATACGCTACCGTGGTTACCGAGGCCAAGTCGTTACTCCGCACGCTGCGCCGGGCAATTAAGATAGCGATGACCCCTCCGATGGGGCCGGTTTATGTCTGTCTGCCGATGGATATACTGGATCTTCCTAACGCAGAAGAAATTTTTCCTACGTTGATCCCTTCTACCCGGGTTGTTCCGGAGGCAGGCGTGATCACTCAGGCAGCGCAGATGCTGGCCTGTGCCGCCAAGCCGATGATCTTTATCGGAGATGGGATCGCTTATTCCGGCGCTTCAGCAGAGCTTACCCGCGTAGCCGAATTGCTGGGAGCAGAAGTTTACGGGGTGGATATCGGTGATTTTAATATGGACACTACCCATCTTTTGTATCAGGGTTCAACCGGACATATGTTTGGCTCAAGCAGC
This sequence comes from Candidatus Omnitrophota bacterium, assembly GCA_026387405.1. GTDB lineage: Bacteria > Omnitrophota > Gorgyraeia > Gygaellales > Profunditerraquicolaceae > JAPLLP01. Next base: position 3,669 of record JAPLLV010000065.1, on the reverse strand, counting down.
CTGGCGATCACGCAAAAGGGCGACGTGAATCTGGTCGTAGGGACCTATATGCTGCCGGAGGTTTTTCCGGAATTAGGCGATATCTACGCCCCCGGCGCCCAAATAATCCATTTTGACTTAAACGCCTATGAGATCGCCAAGAATCACCGCGTGGATCTAGGCGCGGTCTGCGACCCCAAACTTTCGCTTGCCGCTTTGGCGCAGGCACTGGAAAAAATGCAGAACCTCAAGCAGCAGGAGTCGGCTAAACAAAGGACGCGAGAAATTGGGGAGGCTAAGGAGAAAAAACGAGCGGCCCAGTTGGAGGCAGACAATCAGAAGAAAACAGAGGGTTCGCCTTCTATGGTCCAATTTTGCCGGGAGCTGGCGCAAAAATTACCGGCGGAGACGATTATTTTTGATGAGGCCTTGACTTCTTCTCCGGAGCTGGCCCGTTATCTTCCCGCCAGGAGCCCGGGGAGCTATTTCCAGACCCGCGGCGGCTCTCTGGGGGTGGGAATCCCCGGGGCAATAGGGATCAAACTGGCCCATCCGGAAAAAACCGTCATCGGGTTTACCGGAGACGGCGGGAGTATGTATACAATCCAGGCATTATGGAGCGCGGCGCACCAGCGCATCGGGGCAAAGTTTGTGATCTGCAACAATCATCACTACCGTCTGCTGGAATTGAATATTCAGCAATACTGGAAAGAAATGAAAATTCCCGAACACGCCTTTCCGGAACCGTTTGTGCTGAATAGCCCTGATATCGATTTTACCCGGATAGCCGAATCAATGGGGGTTCCGGCGATCAGGGTGGAAAAATCTTCCCAGATCAATGCTGCTATAGATAATATGTTGAAAACCGAAGGCCCGTTTTTGATCGATTTAGTTTTATAAGAGGGAGGTATATTGATGATCCATCAATTGATCTTTGCCAGCCCAAAACCGGGGATGACCGAGCAGGAATTTCAGCGTTACTGGATAGAGGTGCACGCGGTCAAGTTTGCCAGCAAGATCCCTCAGATCAAGCGTTATATGATTGACGCCAGGGTTGACCTTCCCGGCGAGACCAAGGCGCCGCTCTGGAGCGGGCTCGCGGAGATCTGGCTGGAAAACGAAAAAGAGCAACTAGCATCAATGCAAACCAGGGAATTTTTACAAGGGGCAAGGTTAGATGAGCCAAACTGGGCTGCTTTCTGGAATACCCTGGTTCTTGATACCGATACCCATGTGTTAATAGAGGGGCCGGCATTGACCAAAAATCCTACCTGGGTTAAATTGGTGATCTTGTTTAAGCGTAAAGAAGGGATGAAACTGGAGGATTTTCGCAAATACAGCCTGGGTGCACATGCCGATATAGGCCGTAAGCTGCCGGGACTGCGCCGCTATATCCAGTGCCATACGCGCGATTCCTGGTATGTGGTTGGTGAGCCGCGATTTGACAGTTGCGCCATGCTCTGGTTTGACAGCCCGGAGGCAACGCAGAAAGCGCTCTCCTTGGCGGAATTCGCAAGAGCGGAAGATGACCTGGGTAATTTTGTGGAGAAGAAATATATCTTTAGGATGGCCGTGCGGGAAAACTGGATCATCGGCCCGGAAGCGCGCAAATAGAATTAATACAAACGTACTAAGTAACTTGTCATTGCGAGGGAGCGATAGCGACCGAAGCAATCTCAAAAACGGGATTGCCTGTCTAGCGGCAAGGCCGCTGGCTTCGCCTTCGGCTCGCAATGACATTAATTGCGTTTGCATTAGTAAGGAGACCTATGCAGGTCGATAAAATAAACGCCGCATTATTGCAGGCGGTTTATGATAATAATATAGAGGCGGCTCGCCGGTGTATTAATGAGGGCGCCATAGTCAATACCAGAGATCCCAGATCCGGCTTATCATTGCTGATGATCGCTTCAGGATACGGTTATGCGGGGATGGTGAAGCTGTTGTTGTCTTTTGGCGCGGATGTGAATATGCTTGATCCTCTTGCGGGAGCGTCTGTCTTGCATAAGGCCTGTCAGCGGGGAAGCTTAGAAATAGTAAAATTATTAGTAGAGGCAGGGGCTTTTGTTAATCTGCAGACTGTGACTACCGGCCATACCCCTTTAATTGACGCCATTTGGTATACGCAGCCGGAGATCGTAGAATATTTATTATCGGTTGATGCCGGGTTGGATCTGCATACGAGCTACGGTTTTACTCTTACAGACCATTTGAACTACGCCTTAAAAGTGAATCTTAAGGGCAAAGATAAACTGTTGAAGATCCAGGAGCTGATCCAAAAACGCCAGGCAGCGGATAAAGAAAAAGTCATTACCCAGAAATTGACTGCGGCAGTGACGGCTAATGATCTTAAGGGGGTCAAAGAGCAAATACAGGCTAAAGCGGACATAGAAGCCAGGGCGCCTATCTTGAACGGCTTTGATGACGGCTATACCCCTTTGTTGATAGCTGCCAGGAACGGTAATGTAGAGATCGTTAAAGAGCTGCTAAAGGCGGGCGCAGATCCAAATGCCACGGATGCGGTATTTGTGGCAGTGCCCTTACATAAGGCTACCTATCACGGCCATCTGGCGGTTACAGAAGTGTTGGCAAAACATCCCGGTGTCAACCTTGATTTTCAGGGCGCCTCCAACGGTTATACGCCGCTGCACGATGCCCTTTGGCATGGTTTTAAAGAATGCGCCATGATACTTATTGAGGCGGGTGCCAGTGTTTCCATAAAAGGCCATGACGGGAAAACCCCTCTTGATATTGCCAGGGAAGTTTTTGGCAATGAAGACGATATAGTAATGATTTTAAAATCCAAAAATAAGGTTTAAGGAATGCTCCGGAGATAAAAATGGAATTAAAAGGCAAAAAGATCGGTGTCTTGATGGAGAGCGATTTTTACGAGAAGGAGATCTTTTATTACCAGTCAAGATTTCCCCAGGAAGGAATGGAGCTGCATTTTTTAACCCGGCTCTGGGGGCAGGAGAAGCTCACCTTTAAAGGGCACGAGGAGAGAGCTCCGTTTGATTGCCGCGAAAGTTTTGAGAATATGGATGACGCGGCCCTAAGGAATTACGCGGCGATAATTATCCCTTCCGGGTATGTGGCGGACAGGCTACGTTATACCGAGGATCCGAAGAAAATACCCCCGGCAGCGCTGTTTATGCAAAGGGCATTCGCGGACAAAAATATCCTTAAAGGTATAATTTGTCACGGCCTCTGGTTATTATCTCCGGTGGCCAGGGTGATCAAGGGGCGTAAGCTGACCGTGCATAATAACCTGATCAGCGACGCCAGAAATTACGGGGCGAAATATATTGACGCGGACGTGGTGGTGGACAGGGACCTGGTTACCGCCCGGACAGGCGGACACGCTCAAGTTTTTGCCGATAAGATCATTGAGATATTATCCAAGAAAGTGAGAGGCTAATATGACAGAAAAAGAAAATAATGGTTCGAAAGTTGATTTACCCGCAAAGCCATCCTGTTTTTCTCCGCCGCGTTATAAAATGACGATAGTAACTATCCTTATGGCGTTTCCCCTGGCTGTTGTCCTCCAATACACACTGACTCCGTTTATCAGCAAGATGAATATGATACTGCAGATATTCATTACCATCGTGATCTTTATAGTCATAATGGTTTATTTATTGATGCCGATCGCGACCAAACTATTTTATTCCTGGCTATTCAAGCATCATC
>JAPLLV010000026.1 GCA_026387405.1 Candidatus Omnitrophota bacterium | reverse complement strand
ATTTTCCATTATGGATTTTCATCAGCCTTGTTTGGCGAGGCTGATAAAGGGGGAGATCCGCTTATCGGTTTCCGGTTCGCGGTTCGCGGCGGGCACGGGGCACCGGGCACCGAAAACCGAGCGTTTTTTCATAAAAAACGGGATTGCCAGGGTAGTCGACAACCGGCTGACATTGCTGGTTGAGAAATAAACTTCAATGACGAATAAAAAATTCGCGACGGGAGCGGCGGTATATGCGTAACGTAACTATAATTTTAATCATGCTGCTTTCTACCCTCGGACCGGCCGCAGTCATAGGCCTGGTGGGCTATGCCGCGGTAAAGGCCCTGGGGAGGAATCCCTATGCCTCTCCGCGCATACTCGTGGCCATGATCACGGCTTTTATCTTTGCCGAGGCTATCGCGGTGTTGGCAATATTGATGGTGTTTAATTTATTCAAATGACCCGGGTTCCACTCTAAAAGCCTATGCTTATTCAACTTCTTATCATTCAGGTAATAGTTTTTGCCGGACTTATTTTTTTATTGAAGGCGCTGTTTTCCCGCGACCTTAACACTGCCTTGGCAAGGCTGAAGCGGCTGCATGAGGAAAATCTTGTGCGCGAAGAGGAACTAAAAAGCGAATTGGAAAAAGCTAAAGAGGAAAGAAATGCCACTTTAGTTAAAGCCAAAGAAGAGGCCGCCCGCATTATCAAGGAAACAAAGGACAAGGCGGATAAATTGAGCACAGAAACTCAGGAGCAGGCAAGGCAGCAGGCAAAGGATATTCTCGAGCGGCACAAAGAGGAATTAAGGCGGCTGGAAAACGATCTAGCTGATAAATACCAGGAGCATGCCTTGGACCTGTCGCTTCAAATGTTCAACTTTACATTTTTCGAAAAGGGAAAAGACGCCTTGCAGCATGATTTGATTAACGAGTTCATTAACGAGGTTAAAAGCCTACCGCAGGATAAATTCACGGTAAAGGAAAGAAAGATAAAGGTCAATTCTGCCTGTTATTTGACGGCTGATGAAAAGGCGCGCCTTGCGCAGATCCTCGGAGACAAATTGGCCCAGGCGGTGGAAATAGAAGAAACGATAGATGAACAGCTTATTGCCGGCATGATCATCCAGATAGGGGTCTTGGTTATCGACGGAAGCATCAGGAATAAATTACGTAAGGTCATACCGTACCTCAAGAGTGTAAAGTAAATCGGTTATCGGTAAGTTAAGTAAAGAAGTATCAGAGAGTCAAAGTGTCAGAGTTTGTTTCGCCATTTTTTTTGCTTCTTATATTCTTTTTTTTACTCTGACTCTCTGACACTCTGACTCTAAAGAATTATGGACACCAATTTAGACAAATTAAAGATTTCTGCCTTGGAAATCAGGGAAGTAGGTTATGTGCGCGACTTACGGCAGGGCATAGCCAAGATAGCGGGTCTGCCTTCCTGCGTTTACGGGCAGATGGTGCTGTTCTCCAAGGGTACTAAGGGTATTGTCATGGGGTTTAATCCCCAGGAGGTGCTGGTAATTATCCTGGGAGATGAAACCAGTGTCTCGGTGGGAGACAGTGTTTCCTCTTTAGCGGAATTATTAACGGTCCCGGTGGGAGATAATTTTCTGGGCAGGGTGGTTAACAGTCTGGCAGAGCCTTTGGACGGTAAAGGCGCGATTGGGGGGTCTGATTTTTTTCCTGTCTTCCGTGAGGCGCCCGGGGTCATGGAAAGGGAGCCTATTACGGAGCCGCTGCCGACGGGGATAAAGATGATCGACCTCGTGCTGCCTATCGGAAAAGGGCAGAGAGAGTTAATTATCGGAGACAGGCAGACAGGCAAATCAAGCATCGGCATAGACGCCATTATTAACCAGAAAGATAACGATATGATTTGCATTTATTGCTGGATAGGAGGCCCGCAGGCGGCATTAAAGAAAATACTCTATACCCTTCACGATAAGGGCGCTTTAAAATACTCTATTATAGTTTCTTCTTCGGCAGATACTTCAGCGGCCGAGCAGTACCTCGTACCTTATACAGCCGCCGCCCTGGGCGAATACTTTATGTATAACGGCAGACATGTCCTGGTTATATTCGATGACCTGACTAAACACGCATGGATATACCGCCAGATGTCGCTTTTGCTGGAACGCTCGCCCGGCCGCGAGGCCTATCCGGGAGATATCTTTTATCTGCATTCGCAGCTCCTGGAGCGCGCCGGCAGGCTGAAGAAGGAACGTAAAGGAGGGTCAATGACCTTTCTGCCGATAGTAGAGACCATGCAGGGCGATATTACCGGTTACATTCAGACCAACGTTATTTCCATCACCGACGGGCAGATCTATATAAGCGCGCCGTTGTTCCGCGAAGGGTTTAAGCCGGCGATAGATTTGGGATTGTCGGTTTCGCGTATCGGCAGCCGTGTCCAGTGCCCCGCGATAAAAGAGGTAAGCCTGGGCTTAAGGCTTGAGTATGCGCAATACCGCGAGATGCTGCGCTTGACAAAATTACGCACGCATTTGTCTGCCGAGGCAACGGAAAGGCTGCACCGCGGCGAGACCCTGTACGAGCTGCTGATGCAGCCTAATACCAGCCCTCTTTCCGTAGAGGAGCAGATCTGTTTATTCTATGCCTTCAAGCGTAAGATCCTGGAGGCCCTGCCGCCGCCCGAATTGAAAAAGTTTATTCAGGGATTCTTTGAATACCTTACGATGGAGAATCCTCATTTGATCGAGCTGCTCAAGGAGAGGAAGGAAATCACCGGGGATATCAAGGATGACCTTGAGAAGACGTATACGAGTTTCTTTAAGATGCTAAAACATGAGAATGGTGAGAGCAGCGAGTGAGATAATGTAATGAGGCCTTTAGTAGAACTTAGATACGATTTTGATGTCACCAAGAGCCTGGGCGATATTATAGATGTTTTAAAGACGGCCGCCTTAATTCAATTCCGTGCTTTTCAGTTAAAACAAAAGCCAAACGAGGAATACCTGAAAGAAACCCAAGATTGCCTGCGCCTGCTGCTGGAAAAGAAAGTTGACCATCCTTATCTTTTCGGAGGGAGGGGGAGCGCTTTGGGGATAGTCGTGATTACTTCTGATGGAGGCTTTCTGGGAGAGTTGAATACGCTTCTGGTAAACGCGGCCCTTGATTTACGCAAGTCAAAAGAAGATGAGATTATTGTCTTGGGAGAAAGAGGCGCCAGGTACCTGGAAGACGCGGGAGAGAAGTTTTCCTCCCTCCCGGGAATTTCCGACGAGATTCAATATAAAGAGGTGGAGAGTCTGGCGGACAATCTGGTAAAAGGCTTCCGGGAGCGTTTTAACAAGGTTTTGATTATTTATCCGCTTTTCGTTTCTATTTCCAGCCAGAGGATCACTACCAAGCAAATACTGCCCCTTATCAGCGAGGAAGAGAAACAGGCCGGGGAGAAAAATAAGCACGGTTGGGGCCGTTCGATAGAAGAAATGCTTATAGAGCCGTCTTTTTCCGCCGTTTTGGAAGGTTTAATGGAAGTTTTAATGGGTTACAGGCTGATGGAGATATTTTGGTCTTCCAAACAGTCTGAATTCGCGGCAAGGATCATGCATCTTGAGGGGAGCACGCAGGAACTCAACAGCTTAAACAGTAAACTGTCATTTGAATACTTCAGGCAGGTGCATGCTCTTAAGGACAAGGTCATCCGCGAGATTTCGGCATCGAAGTTGTTGTTGACTAGAGGGAAGAATTAATTTCTAATTCTATGGACGGGTTAAAGGGAAAAATAACAGCAATATACGGTTCGGTGGTGGACGTGCAATTTGAAACCGAGATATTGCCTACAATCTTTGAGATAATCAAAGTTGTTAATTTCGAGGGAAACGAGGTCGTGCTGGAAGTGGTGGAGCATCACCATCCGAGTATCTGCAGATGTATTGCCTTGAATCCTACCTATGGCCTGCAGAGGAATGCGGTCTGTTCGGCTACAGGCAGTAACCTTTTGGTCCCTTCGGGTGAGGAGCTTTACGGCAGAGTGGTAAATGTCCTGGGCAAGCCCATAGACAATAAGGGCGAGATCGCGGTAAAGACGAGCATCCCGACGCGTAACCGCTGGAAGATCAAAGAAGAAAAAATGTCCTTTGGAGACGGAGAAAAATTGAAATTCGAACTGATGGAAACCGGCATAAAAGTCTTGGATTTATTATTCCCCATCTTCAAGGGTTCTAAGACCGGGCTCATCGGCGGAGCGGGTTTGGGCAAGACCATCCTTATCCTCGAAATAATCCATAACATTATTACCAAACAAAAGGGCACCTGCGTTTTTTCCGGAGTAGGCGAGCGTATCAGGGAGGGTAATGAGCTCTATTACGAATTTTTACGCACGGGATTACTGGAGCGCTCCATAATGGTATTCGGCCAGATGAACGAATCTTCGGGCGCGCGTTTTGAAGCGGCGCATACCGGAGTCGCCATCGCCGAATCCATCCAGAAGAAAGGGCAGGATGTGCTCTTTTTCATAGATAACGTCTTCAGGTTCGCGCAGGCAGGCTCGGAAATTTCAGCGCTTCTCGGCAGGATACCTTCGGAAACAGGGTACCAGCCGACGTTGACCAGCGAGATCAGCGAATTTCACGAGCGTATCGTATCCATAAAAAACTCCTCTATTACTTCTGTTGAGGCAATTTATGTGCCCGCCGATGACCTGACCGACCCGGCAGTAGTAGCTATATTCTCGCATTTAAATTCCACGCTGGTCCTTTCCAGGGACCACGTGCAGCGCGGCCTATACCCGGCTGTGGATGTGGTATTGTCAAGCAGCAGCTTTATGGATCCGCTGGTAATAGGCAAGAGGCATTTTGAAGTTGCGCAGGAAGTAACCAGGCACCTCCAGAAATACAAGGACCTTGAGCGCATAGTTTCCATTATCGGGAAAGAAGAATTATCGCAGGTTGAGCGGGTGATCTTTGAAAGGGCGAGGAAGCTGCAGAATTTCCTTGCCCAGCCGTTCTTTACCGGAGAACTTTATACAGGCATAAAAGGCGTTTATGTGCCGCTAGAAGAAACTATCACGGGCGCTGAAAAGATCATGTCAGGCAGATTGGATTCTTTGCCCGAGGATAAGTTTTATATGATGGGCTCGCTTCCTAAGGAGTAGAAGTATGTCTAAGCTCGGAGAAATTTTAATTAAGAAAGGCCTGCTTACCCCTGAACAGCTGGAAATGGCATTGAAGGAAAGCGCGCAGGCGGGAGAAATTCTGGGCAAGGCATTTTTGCGCATGAAATTGGTTACCGAGGGGCAGCTACTGGAGGCGCTGGCCGAGCAGCTGGATTTGCAGTTTTTCCCAAGCCTTAAGGATATAATAGTTTCTCCCGACGTGGTAAAGGCAATACCGGCAAAATTCGTCTGGCATTATAAATTCATGCCGCTTAAGATCAAAGAGAAGGTCCTGACCATTGCCGTATCAGACCCCTTGGCTGTCTGGCCTATGGACGATTTAAAGCTGCATCTGGGCTTTGACGTGGAAAGGGTGTTGACTACGGAAGAAGAGATATTGAAGGCAATCCGCAGGTATTATGGCCTGGGCGCTGACGCCATAGAAGAGATTTTAGCGGAGAATAATATCAAGGCCGAGCAGCAGAAAGTCCACCATGAAGAAATAGAAGACGTTGAGCGTTCTGCGCAGGGCGCTTCAGTGATCAATTTGTTAGACCAGATATTATCCGAGGCGGCCTCTTCAAGGGCAACCGATATCCATATAGAGCCGTACCGCAACAGCGTGCGGGTGCGTTACCGCATTGACGGCATACTTTACGATATGCGCATGCCGGAGCAGATCGTGCATCTGCACCAGGCGATAGTCTCGCGTATAAAAATACTCTCGAACCTGAACGTGGTGGAAAAGCGCCTTCCCCAAGACGGCCGGGCAATTATGAAGGTCCAGGACAAACAGGTTGACTTAAGGATTTCAATTATCCCCTCTCTTTACGGAGAGAACGTGGTGATCAGGATCCTGCCCGTCCACCTGCTTTTTAATCTGGATAAGCTTGGGCTTGAGCCGCAGGAGTTAAAAACGATAGAAGAGCTGATGGTGAAGCCGCACGGCATTATCTTTTTGACCGGCCCCACGGGCAGCGGTAAGACCACGACCCTTTACGCCTGCCTGAGCAGGTTAAATAAGGAATCGGTAAAGATTATCACTATCGAGGACCCCATTGAATACGAACTTATGGGTATTATGCAGATCCAGGTTAAGCCCGAGATCGGCATGACTTTTGCCAATGCCCTGCGTAGTATCCTGCGGCATGACCCGGACATAATGATGATAGGAGAGGTAAGGGATCTGGAAACCGCGGAATTGGCGATCCGCACTTCCTTGACCGGGCACCTGATCTTTTCCACCCTGCATACTAATGATGCCTATAGCGGCGCCACCCGGCTGCTTGATGTGGGGATTGAGCCGTATTTAGTCGCCTCTTCCATGAATGCGTTTATTTCCCAGAGGCTGGTAAGAGTGATCTGCCCGGACTGTAAAGAAGAGGTCAAGGATAAAGAGCTTGTTCCGGAGTTATTCAGGAGCATGAAGCTTTACCGGGGCAGGGGGTGCGAAAATTGTAAATCCATCGGGTTTAAGGGGAGGGTGGCGATTTATGAGATCCTGCTTGTGAATGAGCAGATACAGGAATTAATCCTTAACAAGGCCTCGTCTTCCCTGATCAAGAAGAAGGCAAGGGAAATGGGTTTTAGGTCGCTGCTTGATTCCGGCATAGAAAAGGTCAGGCAGGGCATAACTACGCCTGAAGAGGTCTTAAGGGTTGCTGAACTGGAGCATGACCGTGGCTAAATTTGTTTACAAGGCTAAGAAGTATTTGGGAGAGACCGTAGAAGGGAGTATCGAGGCGGGAAACCAGGATCAGGCTTTGGCTAAATTAGCCGACCAGGGGTTATTCCCGGTCAGCGTGGAGCTGGAGTCTGCGGTCCAGCAAGAGAAGGCAAATCAAAAAAACCCTGCTGTTATAAAGTTAAAGTTTAAAAAAAGGGTAGGCCCCAAGGATATCCTCATTGTTACCCAGAAATTAACCACGCTCATCCGGGCGAGGGTAGAGTTATTCTCGTCGCTTAAAATTCTCTATGAACAGTCGGAACACCCCAGGTTAAAAGAGATCATACTTGAGCTGTATAATACAACCAAGGAAGGTAAGTCTTTTTCCGAGTCCTTAAGCCGGTTCCCCGATGTATTTTCCCCTCTTTATATTAATTTGGTCAGGTCGGGGGAAACGAGCGGCCGCCTGGATACCAGCCTTGAGCAGATCAGCGAATATTTATACCGCGAAGATAATCTAAGGACTAAGGTCTCGGTGGCATTGGCTTATCCGGTGCTGCTTTTGTCGGTAGGATTATTAAGCGTATTCGTGTTGATTAATTTTGTCATCCCGCGCCTCAAGCCTATGTTCGCCAGCTTAGGCAGCGACCTCCCCCTGATCACCAGGATAGTCCTGGATATAAGCACGTTTTCCAACAGGTTCTGGTTGGCGATCTTGGCGGTCATTGCGGCGGTTTCATTCATGCTCTACCGCAGAGACATAACTTTCTTTAAGCGCCTGATAAGGGGGTTAAAGACAAATCTTCCCATACTGAAGAAATTGACCAGGAATCAGGAATTGGACCATTTTTCCCGGGCGCTGTCGCTGCTTTTAAGAAGCGGCGTGCCCGCGCTTAAGGCCCTTGAAATTTCCTTACCTACTATTGAGGAGCCTAAGCTCAAGAGCGGCCTGAAGAAGACATGTGAAGAGGTCGCTCAAGGAGGAAGTTTGTCGAAGAGCATGGAAAGCTCCGGGGCATTCCCGGTATTTTTTGTGAAAATGGTCGCCGTGGGGGAGGAATCAGGCAGGCTTTCCGAGGTGTTGACTGAGATCTCCAATTCCTATACCCAGCAGGTCGAAGCCGACATCGCCGTCATTACGTCATTGCTGGAGCCGGTGCTGATCCTTCTCCTGGGGATAGTTTTAGGAGTGATAGTGTTGTCTATTCTTCTGCCTACTTTTCAGATCACCCAGTTCGTGCATTAAAACATCAGAAACAATGCAAAATAACCAAGCTACAAGATACAATAACCAAACAATGACCAATAACCAAATTCAAATAACCAAACAAAATGGCCAGAGTATTTGATTTAGAAAGAAGAACTACTGAGTTTGCTAAAGCGGTAATCAGGGTATGTAAAAATTTACCGAGAAATTCAATGAATGATAGATTGATAGGACAGGTAGTTGGCGCATCTGGCTCAATAGGGGCAAACTATAGAGAAGCAAACGATGCTTTAGGCAAAAAGGATTTCATCCTACGGTTGAAGATAGCCCGAAGAGAGGCCAAGGAAAGCCATCATTGGCTTGAGCTAATTTTGGAAGCCAATACTAACAAAGAGTCAGAGATTAAACCATTGATAAACGAAGCCGGAGAGCTAAAAAATATTCTTTCATCAATAATAGCGAAGTCAGAATAGAATTTTATGTTTGATTATTGGTTATTGGATATTGGAATTTGTTTGTATCTTGTTTCTTGGTTATTGGTAATTTGATAGAAAATTATTATTTAAGTAGGAAAATATGAGGCTTTCCGTAGGTATAGAGATCAGCGAACAGTATTTGAAGCTGGTTGCCGCTAAAACAATCAGGATAGGGCAGTCGAAATTATTTGACTGTTGCATGATAGAGCCCGTCTCCGCGCTTACCGAAGAGCAAATTTCAAAGAAGATAGCCGAATTACTGCAGAAGAGAAAATGGAAGGCGCGTCAAACGATAGTCTGCCTGCCCAGGAACTTAAGCACCTTAAGGAACCTTGCCCTGCCTTCGCAGGATCGCGACGAAATCGTCCAGATGATAAATTTGAATATCGGCAGGGTCGTGCCCTATAAAAAAGAGGAAATAGTCTACGGCTATCAATTCCTCGGCAGGGACGAGTTGGGTTATACTAAGGTCATGCTGGCTATAGTGCATGCCGATATCGTCAGGAAGCATATAAGGATCGTGGAGGGAGCCGGCCTCACTATAGACAAGGTTGTTTTAAGTTCTTACGGCGTTTGGCAGTGGACATTGAGTAATTTCCGTTCCGAGATCCACGCGAACGAATTTTATATGCTCCTGGACTGCGATTCTAATTTCGCCGATTTGATCGTTTTTAACCGGGAGGCCCCGGTCTTTAACAGGAGCATCAATTTGGAATCGCAGGAGCAATCTCTTGAGCATGATATCGCCCGGCTTACCGGAGAGATAAAGCAGTCGCTGGTCATCTTTCAGAGCGAGCAGGCAAACAAGAAGCCGGTAAGGCTTTTTCTCGCCGGCTCCTCCGCTATCCTGGATTATCAGAAGAGGTTCGAAAGCGAACTGGATATGCCGGTAAGAATAGTCCCCGCCCCTTATGCCAAAGGCATCCCCCGGAATACTTCGATAAGCGCGTTAGCGGAGTCCGTCTTGGAAGATAAGGGGAAAACGATCTCCTTTATTTTGCCTGAGATACAGATCAGGAAAACGCTTAAAGAAAGGACAAAAGAATTAATCATAATGGGAAGCCTGCTGATTTATGTCTTCGCTATAATCCTGGCTCTATTTTGGGGCAGGATTTATCACCAGCAGGAATACCTGGTGAAGGTGACACGGTATTATCAACCGATTGAGCAGGCGGTTGGTGACCTTGTGGAGAAATCAAGGAAAGTGACTTTCGCGAAAGACTTTCTTTACGCCCGGCAATCGCCGATGATCTTTCTTTACGAATTGGAAAAAATAGTCCCTCCCGAGATCACCATTACTTTCCTGGACATTGAAAAAATCAACTCCGTAACCTTGCGCGGCCAGGGCGTTTCTTTATCCGACGTGTTCAAGTTCGTTTCTACCCTGGAAAAAGGAAAGCATTTCAAGGACATAGTAACAAAATACACCCGGACGAAAAAGGTAAAGGATAAAGAGGTCACGGATTTTGAGTTGACGTTAAGGATCGCTATTTGAGGGCATGCGCGTCATTGCGAGGAGGCCGATTGTTTCTTCCGTTATTCAGAGCGTGTCATAATGACAAAAACACCGTCATTGCGAGGGCCGAAGGCCCGAAGCAATCTCTATCGCCGATGGAGATTGCTTCGTCGTTCACTTCGTTCGCTCCTCGCAATGACACGGTTATTCTATGATAAAACTTAAGAATCGGGAAAAAATCCTGGTAGGCGCGATAGGGGCCTTGATATTTATTTTCCTGACGGAAAGAATTTTTCTTTCCGGGCTGCGGGGAAAGATGCAGGGTTTGCGCCAGCAGATAAAACTTGAGGAAAGCAGGATAACCGAAGGCGTTAACATAGAAAAGAGAAAAGACCTGATCACGGCTGATTATGATAGTTATAAGGATTACCTGAATATCGAAAAGCTGCCCGATAAAGAACTATTTACGAATTTTTTGAAAGAGATTGAAAGCATAGCTAAGGAATCCGGTATCTCTATAATTAATTTGGCTCCTCAAAATACGCCTGAAGTTGCCTTGGGATATAAGAAATATAACGCGGATCTGCGCGCCGAGGCAAAATTGGAGCAGCTATTCAACTTCTTGGGCAGGATAAACCAAAGCAGGCTCCTCATAAAATTAGATAAATTATCGCTCATTCCCAAAGATGAGCAGGTAAGCGCCTTGAGGATGGAAACGGTTATTTCAATAGTCGTACCGCTATGATAAAGAAGGGGAACACTCACTCGCCGGCGGGTTTTACGCTGGTTGAGCTGATGATAGCGGTTTCAATATTATCGATTGGTTTAGTTTTAATCCTGCGTTCTTTCCTTAACGCCAATAACGTTCTGGATTTAAGCCGTAACAGGATCTTGAGTATGAAATTCCTGGAAGCGAAGATGGCTGATCTAGAGGTAAAGGATAAAGAAGGGGAAGACCTTCAACCGGAAATGGAAAAAGGCGAAGAAATGCTTGGCAACCGTAAAGCCAGCTGGCGTCTGGAAGTATCGCCTGTTGACATCGATGATCCGGCGCAAGAATTGAATGAGGCGAGGTATATCGTTTCCTGGCAGGAGGGGGGCGTAAGCAAGGAGGCGAGCCTGTCAACTTATGTTAAAAAGAAAGAATAGGGTAACCTTATCCGCGCAAAAGGGTTTTACGCTGATAGAGCTTATAATGGCGGTGACTATTTTTTCTCTGGTCGCCGTAGGCATAGCTTCAAGCTTCTTTTCAGGCATAAAGCTATGGAATAAGGCCAAAGAAGATATCGCCGCAGTCAGCTTATTTTTGTCCGTAGATTCAATCGCCGGTGAATTACGCCAAAGCGCCAATGTTAAGCCGATCGGTTTTGAAGGAAGCGCAACCGATGTCTCTTTTCCTTACGTGTCAGGAAATGCCGTTCTTAAAGTTACTTATAAGTTTGATCCGTCAAGTAAAAGGCTTACGCGCGCCACGGTTCCCCTGAAAGATATTATCGCCGAATCGGAGGCGCAAAATTATCAGGGAAAAGAAGTATTATCGCTGGACGATCTGACTTTGAGCTATTTCTACTTTGATAAGATCAGCGGGAAATATTTATGGAAAGATAACTGGGCAAAAAATGACGGGGTCTTTACGGCGGTCAAATTACACTGCAGGAGTGGAAACGAAGAATTCAGCAGGACGGTATTCATCCCATGGTCTTAATTACAAAGGCAGCCTTCTTATCTTTGTGATCTGGATCCTGGTAACTTTTTCTATCTTAAGCGTCGGCTTGTATAAAATTGTTTTCGCCAGGCTGAATTTGACGCGTGCCATAGAGCAGAGGGTTTCCGGCCTTTATCTGGCAAATGCCGCTTTCAGGTATGCCGCCGGCCAGAGAAGCAAGCACAAGACCGGATACGATACTTTATACGGATTAAGGAACAAAGAAGAAAGGCAGCTGGGCGGGGGTAAGTTTACTTATATATTGGTAGATGAGGATAGCAAAATAAACATTAATACCGCATCGGGGGATATCATTTCACGGCTTCCGGGGTTTGACCTGGGATTAGCCAATAAGCTTATCTCCTCTGCTTTAAGGCCATTCAGTTTAAAAGAAGAGATCCTGCTCGTTGAAGGACTTACTGAGAAAACCTTTGATGGCTGTAAGGATTATATTACCGTTTATTCGGATGGCCCGGTCAATATTAATACCGCTTCCGTACCGGTAATGGCAGCTTTAGGGATGGACGAATCTTTGATCTCATCTATAGAAAGTTTCCGGCAAGGCCCGGATAAGCAAGAAGCAACTGCAGATGACGTGATATTCGAGGACACGGGTGAGATCATAAATAAGTTACGTTCGTTCGCTGCATTGTCCGGTGCGCAAGAGTCCCTTTTAGTTTCACTTATCAGCCAGGGGTTAATTTCTACGGGTTCAAAAAACTTTACTTTAAAGGTAGATACTGAGATAATGGGCAAGGTAGGGATGAGGTATAATATCGTGATGGACAGGGACAGCATAAAGGCATGGAGCGAAAAATGATAAAGCATAAAGGTTTTACCTTGGTAGAGTTGATGTTGGTGGTAATTATCATTGGTATCCTGGTAGCTATGGTTGTGCCCAGGATGGCAGGCCGTTCAGAGCAGGCAAGAGACGCGGTCGCCAAGGCGGATGTCGATCTAAACGTTGCTACCGCTTTGAAGCTTTACGAAATAGACAATGGGGCCTTTCCTACTACAGAAGAGGGGCTTGATGCTTTATTGGCCGCTCCTTCTTCCGCCAAGAATTGGAAAGGGCCTTATCTGGAAAAAAAGCCGCTTGATCCATGGGGAAAAGTGTATCTGTATAAGAGCCCCGGAACGCACCGCCCGCAAGATTACGACTTATCTTCTCTTGGTAAAGATGGCGTAGAGAGCTCAGATGATATTGGTAATTGGGAAAAGTAATTCAAAACCCGCCGTGTCTTCTTCGAGTGTGCGTCTAAGCTCACCTGCGAAGTAAGAAAATATACCCCAGTCAGTTTTCCACCGTCCCCATTTATCGGGGGAGAGTTTTTTCTTGGAGAGAATATGAGCCTAATTTTTGAATATCGCGCAAGAGACGCAAAGGGAATAGGCAAGGACGGCACAATTGAAGCCCGGGATGAAGAAGATGCCGTAAAGAAATTACAGGAGCAGGGTTTATTTGTGATCTCTATTGAGAAGACGGAGGGGAGAGAAAAAGGGCCTGTTGATATGCCGGCAGAAGAGAAGCAGCGCGGCACAACAAAAAAATGTCCTTATTGCGCCGAAGAAATACAAGATGAAGCAATAAAGTGCAGATATTGCGGGGAGATGCTGCAAGAGAAACCTCAAGAGACCCCGTGGTATTTTAAAACTTCCCGGATAGTTGTTGCTTTTCTGTGCGTAGGCCCGTTCGCCTTGCCGTTGGTTTGGTTAAATCCCCGTTTTAGCCGCAAAACTAAGCTGGTCGTAACTATAATAGTTATTATTTTAAGCTGGTATTTAGGCTCTTTATTTAATAATGCCATGAAGTCTTTCAAGCAATATTACGGGCTGATCTCGCAATTTAATAATCCTTAACTGTTTTATGATGCGGGTGAATCGGGTAATGAATTGCATGACAGGAGAAGCAGTGAAAAGATTATTGTATGCCGTATTGATGATCTTTTATCCCCTGGCCGTGTCACAGGCTGCGGGGCAATGGGAAAAGCAGGATAATTTCTATTTTCTTACGAAGAATACCAGGGATAGTTTTAGCGCAACGGCCGCGGGGGCGAATAAGTTTACCAGCAAATACCTGACTTACGACGGGATTGAATTCCTGGTGCGGGGAGCGGACGGCTGGAATGATTACGGGAGGCTTAACCTTGAAGGTAATAATATGTTCTCCGTGCCGATACGCTCAGGCATGAAGGTGGATGAGCTGCATTTCCTGGCAGGAGGCAATTTCGGCAACAGCTATGAGCACGATAAGCTGCTGCGTTTATACGGAGACAATTATTTTTACTCAGTTGTCAGCGTTATCTTTGCCTATCAGGACGGCGTCTATAAATCTCTTTCCGTACCTGTCTTCTGGGATTGGTTTCACCTGGATCCGATGGAATGGTCTAAGGATGGGGCCAGGGTCAGGTGTAAAGGCAATAATCCGGTACGCAAAGATTGCAGTATGCTCCACATAAGCTTTACCAACTCCCGTCCGGCGGTTCCGGTAAGGGATATCCTGGTTACCGACAGCTGGCTTAGTGATCGTCCTTTTTCAGAGATCTTCGCGGTAACCCTTAAATCCGGCGATACGATGGAGGCAACGCCCAAAGAGGACCTGAAATTTAAAACGCCTCTTAATAATGCGGCCAAGGAACCGGCTGACAATAGGACGCAGTGGTCGTTCGAAAAAGACTTGGACGGTTGGATCACCGGTTCTTCCGAAAACTGGAGCGCTGATTGCCTATGGCAGGCGGATAGTTACGGAAGAAAAGGCGCGGTAGTCATTCCTGCCTGTAATTGGGGAGGGGATAAGTTCAGCTGGATGGAGAAAAAAATAGCCCTGCCTGGCTGGGACAAGGTGGAGATGCAGTTTTTACGCCACAGCGCCTTATATAGCGAGCAGGACAAGCTATGGAGCGATGGGCTCTTGAGGGTGATTGTTAAGGGCGCATCCGGCGTTGATACGGTGTATGAGAAACTTTACAGCGGGGAATGGGGCACTGAAACCGCGGATCTGTCGCGCTATAAGGGCCAGACC
This sequence comes from Candidatus Omnitrophota bacterium, assembly GCA_026387405.1. Taxonomy (GTDB): domain Bacteria; phylum Omnitrophota; class Gorgyraeia; order Gygaellales; family Profunditerraquicolaceae; genus JAPLLP01. Next base: position 19,331 of record JAPLLV010000026.1, on the reverse strand, counting down.
GTGGTCATCAGGTTTGAGGATCACGGTGGAGGGCATGTCCGGCTTAGCCAGACCACCTCTCCTGCTTGTGACGGCGAGGACGCGATCATAGACGACATCCGTTTGGTTAAACAAGAAAATCGCCTTCAGCGATAACTTCAAGCGATTTTCGCAGTAGTATAGCTGATTATCCTATGTTTTCCTATAATATGAAAAAAACATTCCTTTTGCTGGTATTAATATTATCTTTTGCGGCGGCCTTAAGAGATCGGGCTGCGGCGGATAATGCCTTAAGGCTTATCAAGGCCGGAGGCAGCGTGAACATAAGAGATATAGGCGGTAACGGGCTTTATATTTTTTCTTTATGGGATAACAATAAAGGCTCTCCTGTCAGCGGGGAAGGGGATTTTGTAACCACGATCTCTGATCACGGCCCGCAGAAGCTCGCGGTAAAAGATGACAGGAAAACGACCCGCGCGCTTATGATAGTTTTACCCGGAGGTCCGCGAAGCTTAACCTTTGATGCAAAATCTACGGCTGCGGCTATTCTATTTCAGGACCCCGGCTCAATGGAAAGCCCTTCCAGGGTTGAAGCTGCCTTCAGGAAAATGGAAGGCAGTAGATCCTTCCAGGACCTGGTGGGTTTTCTTAAAAAGAATCTTCCGCAAAGGTCCCTTGAGGAACTAATGGATGATCCGGGATGCTCCGCGCTTTTAGAAAAATGTAACGCAGAGATTTTCGGAGAGGACAAGGCAGCGATACAGAGATCTTTGCATCAGGCGGAAGCTAAACTGCAGAAATTATTTCAAGAGAAATAGAATACCTTATCATATGAAAAGAAAAATAATTATTTTGACGGTTATCTTAATTACCGCTTGCTCCGGCGGGGCATTCTTTTCATATAAAATGTATGGAAAATACCGGGAGCTTACAAAAGAACAAACACTGTTAAAAATAAGGAAGGACAAGTGGGAGAATTTAAAAAAGGCCATAGAACATAAAGTCGTTAATTTCAGGGGTACGGCAGGCATAGTAGTCGAAGATCTGGATTCGGAGTGGGAGATCGCCTTTAACAAGGATACCTTGATCCCCGCCGCAAGCCTGGTGAAAATTCCTATTATGCTTTCCTGTTTTTATGCGGCGCAGGACGGCAAGATAAGCTTAGAGGATACCGCGAGCCTTAAGAATTCACAAAGAGTCTCCGGCTCAAGAGCGCTGGGAGACGTACCTTCGGGGTCGGTCTTTACGGTAAAAGAGCTGCTTAAGCCGATGATCACTCAAAGCGATAATACCGCCGCAAACCTGCTGATAGACCTGGTGGGATTCGACGCGCTGAACGGCTATTTTAAGAAAATGGGTTTAAAAAGCACGAATCTGGCCCGCAAGATGATGGATTTCAAAGAAAGGAGCGAAGGAGAAGAGAATTATACCACCGCGCAAGATATGGCCCTTCTTTTGGAGAGGATGTATCACAACGATCTATTAAACAAAGACGTATCTGAAGAGTGCCTCCAGCTGCTCGGGCAGCAGAAGATCAACGACCGCATCCCCAGGAAACTCCCTAAGAACGGGACTTTTATCGCTCATAAGACAGGGCTTGAGCGCCACGTCTGTCATGACGTGGGGATAGTTTATACCGATAAAGGTAATTTTTTGATCTGTGTTTTAGCTAAACACGAAGACAGGTTTGCCAGATCCGCCAAGAGATTCATATCCGATATAGCATTGCTCACCTACAATTATTATCAAAATCCCGATTAAAATAATTGACAATTGGAAAGATATGATATATACTCTTTCTCATACATTTCATACAAATATGGGGAGGTGTGTATATGCATACCATACTTAAGGGCAGGGCTTACGGTTCGGTAACTATCGGGGAGAGAGGGCAGCTTGTCATTCCCGCGGTGTTACGCAAGGCCCTGAATATTAAACCCGGAGATCAGCTCATGGTTTTTGCCAAGCTCGATAAAAAGATAATCAGCCTGATACACGCGAGGGATTTCAGCCAGTTTTTGGATAAAGCCGGAAAGCTCATATCAAAATTAGAAGCCAGGGTGTCGGCAAGCAAGTAGCCAAAAGATGCCTAAATCCGTTAAGCTCGTTATAATCCTATTATTTCTTGGTATTATCTTACCTTCTTACGCGCAAGTGCACGCAGCCGAGGAAACTCTCGCCTGGCAGGATTGTGTTAAAGAGGCAGCCAAGAACCATCCGGACCTGATCTCAAGCCAGGAGGCGGTTAAACAGACTGAGGCTGCCAAAGCCATAACCTCAAGCACTCTCATGCCGCAGGTTGATTCAAGCGCGGGTTATTCCAGGACCGGGACTTCTACTACGACTGCCGGGAAAAAAACCAGAAAGACCGTTAACTCTTTTACCTATGGGGCAACCGGGACACAATTGCTGTTTGACGGCCGCAAGACGCTCAATAACGTCAAGACCGCTGCGGAGAACATAAAAGCCGCCCAGTATAATTATAAATTTACCTCAACCGAGGTAAGGCTGCGCCTGCGCACTGCCTTTATAGATTTGCTAAAGATCCAGGAATTATTGAACATAACTCAGCAAATTTACAATATCAGGAGAAGCGACTTAGAATTAATCACCTTGCGTTATCAATCCGGGATAGAGCATAGAGGGGCTTTGCTTACCGCCGAGGCTAATCTGGCTCAGGCCGAATTTGAGATAGCGCAGGCTAACAGGGAGCTTGAAGTCGCCCAAAGAGACCTGATTAAAGAAATAGGGAGGACTAAATTTTCCGCGTTACGCGTGAAAGGAGAATTTACGGTAGTTGATTCAAGCCTGGAAAGGCCTGATTTTGAGGTCTTGGCCGAGGATAATCCATCCTTAGGCAAGCTCATTGCCAAGAAGAACGCTGCGTCCTACGGCATTAATGCTGCGAAAGCAAATTTCTTTCCGCAGCTTTCGGCTGATATGGGCGCGAATAAGACAAGCTCCCTCTGGCCCCCGCGCAATAGCGAGGTGAGCGCCGGCCTGACCCTATCCTTTCCTTTATTAGAAGGTGGCCTAAGGTCCGCGGAAGTAGCCCAGGCAAAGTCAATTTTTAATCAGGCGGAGGCGGATGAGCGCAGCGGCAAAGACGGTATCATCCTGGCGCTCCAGCAGACCTGGGCAGCGTTTTTAGATGCCGTGGAGACGCAGGAAGTGCAAAATAAATTCCTCGCTGCCGCCATTGAGCGCGCCAATATCGCCGAAGCGCAATATTCGCTGGGGTTGATCCAGTTTGATAACTGGACGATAATTGAAGACGATCTGGTGAATACAAAGAAGGCGTATCTCAGCGCCCAGGCTAATACTTTAACGGCCGAGGCCAATTGGATCCAGGCGAAAGGAGAGACGTTAGAATATGCGGGCTAAAAAATTTTACGTATTTATAGTAAGCATAGTCATACTGGCGGCCATAGGCATATGGTTGTTCAAGATACGGCAGAAGGCAGCCTCTGTTGAAGAGGTAAAGGTCATCCAGCCGGTGAAAGGTTCGATCAGGACGTTTATATCTTGCACCGGCACGGTCCTGCCTAAAAACCGCCTGGCAGTAAAACCCCCGGTCAACGGCAGGATTGAAAGTATCTTAGTCAAAGAAGGGGAAATGGTAAAGACCGGGGATATCCTGGCATGGATGAGTTCCACTGACAGGGCTGCCCTATTGGATGCCGCAAGAGGCAAGGGAGAGAAGGTCTTGAAGTATTGGCAGGAGACTTATAAACCGATCCCGCTCTTGGCTCCTATTGACGGCGAGGTGATCGTGGCGACTACGCAGCCCGGGCAGACAGTCACTAGCACTGATGCCGTGGTAGTCTTGTCGGATCACCTGATCGTGCGGGCGCAGGTAGACGAGACCGATATCGGTAAAGTCACCGAGGATATGAAAGCCATGATCACCCTCGACGCGTACCCCGATACAAAGATAAAGGCCAAAGTCGAGCATATCTATTATGAGTCGCAGACTGTCAACAACGTCACTATCTATCTGGTTGACCTGCTTCCGCAGGAAATCCCGCCTTTTTTCCGTTCCGGCATGAACACCTCGGTGAATTTTATGGTGCAGGATAAGAAAGATATCCTGGTAATACCCGTGGACGCGGTTTATAAAAACAAGGAGAATTATTGTTTACTCCAGCAGCCAAACGCGAAAGAACCGGTGAAGGTGCGCGTGGAGCTGGGGATCACCGATGATAAGAATATAGAGGTTATTTCAGGCCTTACCGAGAATGACCAAATAATCGTGAAGTCAAAGAAATTTTCCCTTCCCAAAGCGAGCGCTGCGGGGAGCAATCCGTTTTTGCCGTCTAGAAGAAGATGATAGAGTTAAAACATATTTCCAAGATCTATCATATGGGCTCAGAGGTAGTTATGGCCCTGCAGGATGTTTCTTTAAAGATCGCGGCGGGTGAGTTTGTGGCGATCATGGGGCCTTCGGGTTCCGGTAAATCCACGCTCATGCATGTCCTGGGCCTGTTGGATAGGCCGGATTCCGGAGAGTATTATCTCGGTAAAAAGAAGCTGAACGATCTTCCTGATCAGCAGCAGCGCGTAGCCATCGCCCGTTCTTTAGTCAATGACCCGTTGATAATTTTCGCGGATGAACCTACCGGAAACCTCGATTCAAAAAGTAAAGAAGAGATAGTCGGCATACTCAAGGAGCTGAACGCCTTAGGTAAGACTATTATCATGGTCACTCATGAAAGCGAAATGGCCGTGCACGCCAAGCGCGTCATCCGGGTCCTCGACGGAAAAATAATTTCTGACGCCAAACAGGGCGAACTACCCGTTTCATCCGAAGAAAGCCAGGCAGATAAAGTCATTGATGTGGTGCTGTCGAAAAAAGAGAGGAAGGCCAGAGAGACCCAATTTTTAGAGTATCTCGGCCAGGCCGGCCAAGCAATGATATCGCATAAGATGCGTTCTTTTTTATCCATCCTTGGCATATTGATCGGCGTGGCCGCGGTCATCGCCATGCTTGCGGTGGGGCAGGGGGCAAAAGAATCTATCGAAAAACAGCTGTCCTCTTTGGGATCAAACCTTATTATAGTGATGCCCGGCTCCTCAAGGATCCATGGGGTATCCCTGGGGGCAGGAGCGGTAACGCGTTTTACCTTCCAGGATGTAGCGGCGATCGAAAAACTTACTGATTTTGCAAAAAGGGTAAGTCCCTCGGTTACCGGCAGGGGGCAGTTGGTTTACGGGAATAAAAACTGGAGTACGCAGGTGGAAGGGGCAGGGGTTAATTACGCGCCTATCCGCGCCGCGGTTCCGGCAGTGGGAAGGTTTTTTACCGATGAAGAGGTGACGAGGAGAGATAAGGTCGCGGTATTGGGCACTACAGTAGTGCAGCAGCTTTTCGAAAATGCCGATCCTATCGGTGAAAGCGTAAAAATAAACCTTATTAACTTTAAGATCATCGGAATACTGCCTGCCAAAGGGGCTGCGGGTTTTCGCGACCAGGACGACACGGTAATAATCCCGGTCACTACCGCCATGTACCGGGTCTTTGGGAAAGAATACATCGATTCCATTTCCGTGGAGGCAGCCAGCCCCGGAATAATGGACGCGGCGCAGGACGAGATAACCAAACTTATTATAAAGCTGCACCATCTGGTTACAAAGGATGAGCAAGATTCTTTCCAGCTGCGCAATATGTCCGATATCAAGAATACGCTCGAGGCTACCACTAAAACAATGTCTTTGTTATTGGGGTCGATAGCCGCGATATCGCTCTTAGTCGGAGGCATCGGCATCATGAATATCATGCTTGTGTCGGTGACTGAGCGCACGCGCGAGATCGGGTTGCGTAAGGCAATAGGGGCGACCAATAAAGATATCATGGTGCAGTTTCTTATTGAATCTATATTGATGTCATTTCTCGGAGGCATCTCGGGGGTCATGCTGGGCGCGGGCGTGTCGGTGCTTATTACTTTTTTTGCCGGATGGTCGGTTAAGGTCTCCATGTCTTCAGTGATCCTCGCTACCACATTTTCGCTGGTGGTAGGTATCGTGTTCGGGCTCTGGCCGGCCCGCAAGGCCTCTCAACTTGATCCCATCGAAGCGTTAAGATACGAATGATAAAAAAGGAAGCCCGGTTTCGCGGCGCTTATAACCTGGAAAATTTCAGGTTTGTCTTTCGCGCCCTGAAGCATAGAAATTACCGTCTATTTTTCGGCGGACAGAGCATATCCCTGGTCGGCACCTGGATGCAGCAGGTAGCCATGAGCTGGCTGGTGTATCGGCTTACCAACTCGGCATTATTGCTTGGCATAGTCGGGTTCGCGGGACAGATCCCGGCATTTTTATTGTCTCCATTTGCCGGGGTAGTTGCGGATAGATACAACCGGCATCGTATCTTGATCGTCACGCAAACGCTGGCAATGCTGCAGGCTGCTGTTTTGTCGGTCCTGGTCTTTTCCCACCATATCGCGGTATGGCAGATCCTGGTTTTAAGTTTATTCCTTGGCCTGATAAATTCCTTTGATATCCCCGTGCGCCAGGCATTTACCATAGAAATGATCGAAGATAAGAGCGATCTTGGCAATGCCATAGCCTTAAATTCCTCGGTGGTTAATCTCGCCCGCATGATAGGCCCTTCAGTAGCCGGTATTCTTATCGCCGTCCTGGGAGAGGGCGTGTGTTTCTTGTTTAATGCCATAAGCTATATTGCCGTTATAGTATCGCTCCTGGCGATGAGGATAGCCCCAAAAGAAAGAAGGCCGTTCTCGCACCATGTCCTGCATGATCTAAAAGAAGGGTTTGTTTATGTCTTTAACTTTTCCCCCATTAAAGATATCCTTATGCTTCTTGCCCTGGTCAGCTTAATGGGCGTGCCATATCAGGTTTTAATGCCTATTTTTGCCAGGGATATTTTTCACGGCGGCCCCAAAACCCTCGGTTTTCTCATCGCGATGTCCGGTATCGGCGCTTTAACAGGCGCCATCTATCTGGCGGGGAGGAAGAGCGTTGTGGGGCTGGGAAGAATAATCGCCCAGTCCTCGGTTCTTTTTGGCCTTGGGGTTTTCGTGTTTTCTTTTTCGAGAGTCTTATGGTTTTCCATGGCGGTTATTTTTGTGGCCGGCTTTGCTATGATGGTGCAAATGGCAGCCAGCAATACGGTTTTACAAACCATCGTCGAGGAAGACAAGCGCGGCAGGGTGATGAGTTTTTATACCATGGCTTTTATGGGTATGTCTCCGTTCGGATGCCTGCTGGCGGGCAGCCTGGCTCAAAAAATAGGGGCGCCGCATACCTTGATGATCGGAGGCGCCTGCTGCATAATCGGCGGCTTTTTATTTATCAGGAAACTCCCTTCATTGAGAGAAAAGATACACCCGATATACATAAAAAAGGGCATTATTCCGGAAGTGGCTCTGGGAATAGGCGCGGCTTCCGGGATCGAGGTCTTACCCGAAAAATAGATTGATGCGCGGATCCCTAACCCCAGGGTCGGTGGAGGCAGGATTATGAAAAGCGATGTTTATTTTGTTAAGTCGGACCAGAGTACTCCCGAAGGCAGGGTCCGGGCGCTGGAAAAACTTCTTGAGGCAACGGGACAGTTTATGGTCTATAAGAAAGAAGAGATCGTTCCGGTCAAGATCACTATCGGAGATTCTGCCTGCGTGTATAACCTGAGCCCCGACTTGGTGAGACCGGTGATCTCTGGAATAAAGAAGGATGGGGCAAAGCCGTTTCTTTTTGACACCTGCGTCATCTACCGGGGGTCTCGGCAGAATGCGGTAGACCATTTGACTTTGGTCCAGGATAAAGGCTTTGGTTATTCTAATATCGGCGCTCCGTTTGTCATAGCCGACGGGCTTTTGGGCAATGACGGGAGGGAACTTACCATAGCCGGCCCGGATATGCATAAGGTGAAAGTTCCTTCTTTTGTGGGAATGCTGGAAAGCCTCCTGGTGCTAACGCACCCCACCGGCCATATAGTTTCCGGTTTTGCCGGGGCAATAAAGAATGTGGCCATGGGTATGAGTTCCAGGGCTACAAAGCAGGTGCAGCATTCTTCGCTGAAGCCGTCGGTTATCACGAAGAATTGTACTGCCTGCGGTTGTTGTATCGCCATTTGTCCGGTTGAGGCTATATCTTTTAAAGACGGTAAGGCCTTTATTGACCAGCGCAAATGCGTGGGCTGCGGAGAATGCCTCTGCGCCTGTAAATTTGACGCCGTCTATATCAACTGGGGGGAAGACCCGCATACTTTTTGCCGGAGGATGGCGGAGGTAGCGAATACCATACTTCAAAAATTCAAGAATAAATTCTTTATCTCTTTTGCCTTTGATATCACCAAAGAATGCGATTGCATTTCCAATAAGAACGAAAAAATGGTCTCGCATGACTTTGGGATATTGGCTTCCCGGGATATCTTGAGCCTTGATAAGGCTACCATGGATCTGGCGAACAGGCATAAAAAGACGGATTTTTTCTCCGATATAAGAAAAGTCCCTGAGTCGATGTTCGACTACGCGGCCAAAAAAGGCATGGGCAGCCTGGAATATAATTTGATCGAGCTATGACGGAGTCCGAGGCCGACTTATCTATAATTACGTTGCTTTTTAATAAAATTCTGGTATAAATAGCTTTTTAAGTTATAATAACCATGAGGCACATTAAGCTTTAGTATCACTGGAAAGCGAGGTGCAATTATGGGGTCGGCCGAGGGAAGGGTATTATTGACCGTCCTGGTATATTTTGTTTACGGTTCTACCCTGATAATAAGCGTATTATTCACCTTCTTTGTAGAATTATATGTCAAGATAGAAGAGGTACTCAGCTTTAATTTCACTCAGTCCAATTCTGCGAATTTAGGTAACACCCAGCCATTATTCGACTTATGGATGATAAATCATAACAGGCTCGTCGGGCCAATAATGATCGTGCTTTCCCTGTATAATATTAAATTTTGTGTTTATCTTACTAAAGCTATATTTACAACCTAGTATTAATCTACGCATCCTGCCCCTATAGCCAAAAAGTTCACGCGCCCATAGCTCAATCCCGTAAAAAGCGTACGGGACTTCGCCTCGCAGAAAACGCGAGGCTTGTTGGAAAGAGGATTTATGAGCTATGGATTAAATAAGAATACTGCGCCCATAGCTCAATTGGATAGAGCATCAGCCTACGGAGCTGGTTGTTGTTGGTTCGATTCCAACTGGGCGCACTTTTAGTTCACAGTTGACAGTTTAAAGTTGACAGTTCACAGCTTAAAGCTTTCGGTTCACGGTGCAAAAGATAATTAAGTTAGATCAGTTTTCGATGCGGGAGGCTTTAAAGGAAGCGCAGAAGGCTTTTGAAGAAGATGAAGTGCCGGTAGGCGCAGTGATTGTCTATGAAGGAAAAATAATCGCCCGCGCCCATAATCAGATAGAATGCCTCAAGGATCCCACCGCCCATGCCGAGATGCTTGCCTTGACCTCTGCCGCTAATTACCTGGGTACAAAGTGGTTGAATGCTGCGTCGCTCTATGTTACAATTGAGCCGTGCTCGATGTGCGCCGGAGCGCTGGTCCTGGCGCGGGTAAAAAATATCTATTTCGGCGCCAAAGATCCTAAGACAGGCGCCTGCGGGTCGGTATTTAATATCGCCAACAGCAAAAAATTAAATCACCGCATAAAGGTAAAAGGCGGGTTCTTAGAAAAAGAGTGCGGCTCGCTTTTGAGCAGTTTTTTTAGGAAAAAGAGATCTGGAGGAAATCAATAGAACAAGCCAAGCTTTATGGTAATTTCACGAGCTGCTAGATCAAGATTAGGTGGTTTAAGGCGTGTTGAGTTATATGGCAATCCCGGCACGCCGGAAGGAAGAAGCAAGGGCGGTAAGCGCACTTGTGATTTTTTTAGATTGCATCCGGATCTTGCTCGGGAGCGGAATTTCGTTACTCTAAAAGAAATAAAAAAGCCTTCACGAAGCGTTGAATTAGCTAAGTTAATTGGTATCATGCTGGGAGATGGGGGCATTCGCAGTAAATATCAGCTCACTATTTCGTTTAATTATAAGACTGATTGGGAATTTGCGGAGCATGTAGCCAGGCTCATTAAACGTTTATTCGCTGTTGAGCATAAAATTTCAAAGAGAAAAGATAGCCTGGGAGCTGATATAGTTATCAGTAGCGCGAGCGTTATCGCTTTTCTTCTGAAGCAGGGACTCAAAGCAGGCAACAAGGTTAAAAATCAGGTAGATATTCCCGCTTGGATTATGAGTGATGTGGAATTCCAGAAGGCTTGTCTTCGCGGACTCGTTGATACAGACGGTAGTCTTTACTGCCATAGATATAAAGTTAATAATAAATGGTATGAGTATCTAAAGCTGGATTTTACCAGCTGTTCTAAGCCTTTGCTTAGATCGGCCTATGAGATTTTTTCGAATCTGGGAATTAAAACTTCTTTGAAAGGCGTGCATATTACGGTTTCTGCGAAAGCGGAAGTGAATAAATATCTTTCGATAGTGGGCTCAAGTAATACAAAGTTCTTGGATAGATGGAAAAGATTTTAGGAGAGGTCGCATAGTGGTCTAGTGCGGCGGTTTGCTAAACCGCTGGACGGTTGAAAAGCTGTCTCGCGAGTTCAAATCTCGCCCTCTCCGCCAATTATACCAATTCGAGCCATCGGAGCCTTTTTCGTGGTTCTTTCGGTTCGATTGCAAATGGGTGCGTATTTATTGACGTTCAGGCGAACCCTGGTTGGTTATAGTGGGCGGGGTTTGTTGGGCTAATAGAGACAGATGTGAAAAATAAAGCAGTTTATATTATTGCAGGACCGAACGGATCGGGTAAGACGACTTTTGCAAAGATGTTTTTGCCGGATTATGTAAAGTGCCCGAACTTCGTAAATGCCGACCTTATTGCTCAAGGGTTAGCCCCGTTTGAGCCTCGTGCTGCTGCTATTAAGGCCGGCAAGCTCGTACTGCAGCAGATCCATGAATATGGCAATCGCGGCGCTGATTTTGCTTTTGAGACCACCCTGTCCGGTAAATCTTATGTAAGTTTGCTCACCGGATTAAAGTCGAAAGGTTACGCACTGCATCTTTTTTTTCTCTGGATTCCTAGTCCGGAATTAGCAATAGCGCGCATTAAAGATAGGGTTGCAGAAGGCGGGCATAATGTACCTGCTGAAGATGTTCGTAGACGGTTTGTCCGTGGCATTAGTAATTTCTTCAGCCTGTATGATACATTGTTTGATTCCTGGATGTTATTTGATAATTCTAAGGCAAAGCCTATATTGATCGCAAAAAGACGAAACGGCCACAGGGAAGTGGTAAATGATGATTTATTTACGATAGTTCAAAGAAGCGCGAGGTAATAAATGAAGAAAAGGATGTCATTGCAGGATAAGGCTGAAGCGGCATTAAAAAAAGCGGTGCGGGCAGTTGTAGAGCGGCATAAGAAGACTGGTCGGCCGTTGGCGGTGTGGGAAAACGGTAAAACTGTTCGCATTTCTCCCTATGCGGTTAAGTAAATCCCTCTTAGAGAGCCTTTGTTCTCTATCGGGTTAAAGGTTTTTTATGACTATGTCTTATACAGTTTTTGCCCTAAAATGGCGGCCCCAGGATTTCGATGAGATAATCGGCCAGGTGGATGTTGTCACCAGGCTAAAAGGGGCCATAAAAAATAACCGCGTTGCCTCGGCCTATCTATTTGCCGGTACCCGCGGCACAGGTAAGACCTCTACTGCCAGGATATTTGCCAAGGCCTTAAATTGTAAAGACGGCCCTACCATAAAGCCCTGCGGCAAATGCGCCTCTTGCGTAGAGATAGCTAAAGGTAATTCTCTGGACGTCATCGAGATCGACGGGGCCTCTAACCGCGGCATAGACGAGATACGGGCGTTAAGGGAAAGCGTAAAGTTCGCCCCGGTGCAGGGAAAATATAAGATCTATATCATCGATGAGGTGCATCAGATAACCACCGACGGTTTTAACGCCCTGCTTAAGACGCTCGAGGAGCCGCCTGAATTTGTCAGGTTTATCTTTGCCACTACCCATCCCCACAAGGTAATCCCCACCATACTCTCCAGGTGCCAGCGTTTTGATTTCCGGCGCATATCGGTTATGGAGATCATCGGCCAGTTGGAGCGTATCAGTAAAGCCGAAGGCCTGGATATAGATAAGGATGTGATCTTCGCTATTGCCAGGGCCAGCGACGGCTCTCTCAGGGATGCGGAGTCGGTCCTGGATCAGCTCGCCTCATTTTCTAAGGATAAGATCTCCTTAAAAGACGTGATTTCCGTGTTGGGCCTGGTTGAGCAGGAGTCGCTATTCGCGCTCACAGACGCGATTATCAAGAAGGATTCGCTTTCCGCGCTTAAATTGCTGGATTCTATTATTGACAGTGGTAAGGATATCGCCGTTCTTTTAAGCAGCCTGATCGAGCATTTCCGTAACCTTATGGTAGCCAAGATTTCCCGGGCCGACTCAAAGCTGATCGACCTGCCTCAGGATATATGCGAAACATTACTGAAACAGGCGGATAGTTTTACCCTGGAAGAGATATTCAGCGCCTTCACTACCATGATCAATGCCCAGGAGATGTCCAGGCGCATGGAATCAGTGCGCATACCTTTAGAGATCAGCCTGGTTAAACTGACCCAGGATAAAAAGTCCGTGGGGCGGCATGATCCTGTGGATGATGTAAGGCCCGCGAAATCCGTGCATAGGCATCCTGATGATCCCTTGCCTGCGCCGCAATCCGATCCGCCGGCGCCTTCGGGCCCGTCCGTGCCTTTAGACGAAGTAAAAAGGCTCTGGCATGATATTGTGGAGGCGGTGAGCAAGGTCAAGATGCATATCGGTACCTACTTAAGCGAAGGGGTCCCGGTGAAATCGGAAAACAACATACTCCTGGTGGCTTTTCCCAAGGATTGTTCCTTGCACAAGGAGTCATTGGAAGAGAAGGACAACCGCGCGATCATTGAAAAAATAGCCGGCCAGGTCTGTAATGCCTCGCTGAAAGTCAATTTTATACTTTCCAAAGACGTTTCATCGAAGAGCGATAATCCGGTTATAAAAAGCGCCCTTGAGACATTTAGCGGTCGTGTGGTCAGAGAGGAATAATGGCTAATTACACCGAGTCTATAGAAAAGTTGATCGAAAGGCTGATCAAACTGCCCGGCATCGGCAGGCGCAGCGCCGACAGGATAATCGGTTATATCTTAGATGCCGATCTTTCGGAAATAAAGCTTTTGTCCGAGGCCATTTCCAGGATGAAGGAAAATGTCCGGGTCTGTCGTATCTGCCATAATTTAAGCGAAGAAGAGTTATGCAAGATCTGCCGGGACCCCCGCCGCCGGCAGGATATTATTTGTATCGTTGAAAAGCACAGTGATGTAACCGCGATAGAAAAGGCGGGTACTTTCGACGGCGTGTATCACGTGCTCATGGGTTCTATTTCTCCCCTGGAAGGGAGGGGCCCTGCGGATTTGAAGATAGAAAGCCTCCTGAAGAGGATAAAGGAAAACCATATAAAGGAGATCATCATCGCTACAGACGCAGATACCGAAGGCGAAACTACCGCCTTGTATCTTACTAAGATAATCAAGCCTCTAGGCGTAACTTTGAGCCGTATCGGGCTGGGCCTGCCGGTGGGCTCAAACCTTGAATACGCAGATGCCGATACCCTTTCTAAATCCTTAGAATCCCGCCGCGCCATATAATTTCTCATGATCTCAATAAATAATCTTTCCAAAAATTACGGCAAGAAGGTCCTTTTTGAGGATATCTCCTTAACTATAAATCACGGAGAAAAGATCGGGCTTATCGGTCCTAACGGGACAGGCAAAACCACGCTTTTCTCGTTGATCCTGGGAGAGGTTGAGCCTTCGGCCGGCAATATCCAGGTGAATAAAAATATCCATATCGGCTATCTCCCTCAGGAGGCAAGTTTTAAGAGCGAGCGCACGGTGCTGGCAGAATTGACCGAGGGAGATGAGCGTATCCTGCAGCTTAAAAAAGAAAAGGACCTGCTGGAAGAAAACAACCAGGCCGCCTCGCATCATTACGGAGAGGTGCTGCATTCGTTAGAGACATTGGGTTATTTCGAGCTGGAGTATAAGGCAAAAAAGATCTTGATGGGTCTGGGTTTTAAAGAAAGAGATTTCTATCGGCCGATATCCGAGATGAGCGGCGGATGGCAGATGCGGGCCCTTCTGGGCAGGCTGCTTACCCATAAATATGATATCCTGCTTCTTGACGAACCGACTAATTACCTGGATTTAAACGCCGCCCTGTGGCTTAAAGGTTATTTAGCGGATTTTAAAGGCACCTTCATTATGATCTCCCACGATAGGGCGTTTCTCACCGATGTGACTAATTACACCCTGATATTAGAGAGCGGTTCGATCTACAAAGTCCGGGGCAACTATGAGCATTTTGAGCAGATCAAGAGAGAAAGGCGCGTGTTCCTCCAAAAGCAGTTTAAGGAACAGGAAAAGAAAAGGGAGCAACTGGGGAAATTTGTAGCGCGTTTTCACGCCCAGCCTAACAAGGCCGCGGCGGTAAGGGCAAAGCGGACAGAGCTCCAGCGATTAGAGAAGAACGCGGTTGTGCTGCCGCCCGGGACGCGGGAGAGTATCCATGATTTTCATTTTCCTCCCTGCGCGGAGAGCGGTTATCTGGTTATGGCCTTGAGTAAGGTTTCTAAATCTTACGGAGACATCCGGGTCTATGAGAATCTGGATTTTGAGATCTCCAAGGGCGAAAAAGCGGTTTTGGCCGGAGAGAACGGCGCGGGTAAATCTACCCTTTTAAAGATACTCGCCGGGATAATCGATATAGATTCGGGAGAGCGCAAGGCCGGCCACAACGTGGAGATCGGTTATTTTTCCCAGACGCGCACCGATGTCTTGAGCCTGGAGAATACTGTTTTGCAGGAGGCCTATTCCGCTGCCCCGGGTTTTATGGCCGAAGAGGCCATCAGGACTATCCTGGGGGCGTTTTTGTTCACCGGGGAAGACGGGGATAAAAAGGTCAAGGTACTATCCGGAGGAGAGAAGAGCCGGTTGATATTAGCCAAGCTATTGATCAACCCGCCTAATTTCTTGCTCCTGGACGAGCCTACGACACATCTGGACGTAGATGCCGTGGATGCCCTGGTAAGGGCGCTTGAGGGTTACGCTGGCACGCTTGTGTTTATCAGCCACGATATTTATTTTGTGCGTTCGATTGCAAATTACGTCTTTGAGGTAAAAGACGGCCGGATAAAGAAGTATTCGGGAAATTTCGATTATTATTTAGAGAAGAAAGACCTGCTTTCGGATGCGCCGATAGCCTCCTCCGGCTCCAGGGTGCCGTCGCCAAAGAAGGTGGTTGACGGGGCAAAAGAGAAAGCCAAAGAAGAAGAGAAGAGACGTAAGGAGCAAGATAAGAAGCGTAAAGGGCATAATGCGGCTATCCGCGATAAGATCAACAAACTCGAGAATGAAAAGGAGAAGCTGCGCCTGGAAAGTTACGCCAAGGCGCGCTCCTTATCCAGCCCCCGTTTTTATGAGGATGAAGAGCGGGCAAAGGAGTATGGCCGCCGCATGAAGGATATAGAGAAGTCTATTGAAGGTATTGATAACGAAATAAAAGCCCTTGAGGCGCAGATTATTTAGGTCTTGATTTTGTCTGGGAATCCGTTAAAATAGGTTTAGAATTCCCCCTTAGCTCAGTCGGTAGAGCGAGTGGCTGTGCGAGGCCTGCCAGAGGCAGGCCGAGCAAAAATGCTTGAAAGCGCAGCTTCTACGGGAAACCGTGGTTGAAACTGCAGGAGAATTGCTGGAAGCCCAAACGCGAAAGCGCGGGTAATCAGCAGCCGAGCCCCGAAAGGGGAAGGTTCAGAGACTATGCACCTGCTGCCTAAGGCGTAAGCTATGGCAAAGATATAGTCCGCTTCCGAAAGTAATTTCGGGTTAAGTGTAACCACCAGGTCCGAGGTTCGAGTCCTCGAGGGGGAGCCATCTTTAAGGAAGGGCTACTGTTAACAGTAGCCCTTTTTGTTTGGAAATTTACCTGAACTGTTGGGTTTGCGGCCGCCCGCGCCCGGCCGCAAACCCCGCTCTCTTCAAGAGGGGCGGGATTTTTAATGCTTTGCCTGTTAATTGGTTCCGCAAGGCAAAGCATATTTATTTGGATGGATTCTTTGGAATAAAGAATGTCTTTAATGTATTTTCGCATTATCAAAGCCTGCTCAATTTTGCTCGCTTTTTCAATATAATCCACGAACTCTTTTAAGTTTTTCTGGACAGTTTCAGAGCATAAATCAGTTGGTTCGAGTCCTTGGCGAACGCGCGAGCCCTCAAAATTAAGCTTGAAAATCAAACTATCAATGTAATTGGTATCTAAGGAAATCCGCTTGAGATTATCAATTACAAAACCCTCTAACCTATCGGCGTTAACTTGCCGCGTAGAACAAGCGCGCCAATCCTGCTTAAACGTCTTTGTGCATCGGTAATAGTAATAGCGTCGCATATTTCCTTTATTAGTGTGCGAAGATGTCATTATAGATCCGCACTCTATACATTTGACTAACCCACCAAGCTTATAATCCTTATAGAGGCGCAGCTTACGCGTCTTATCTCTAAAGAACGGCTGGACGTGGTTAAATAAACCTTCCGAAATAAGCGGCTGGTGCACTCCTTGATAAATCTTGCCGGAATACCGAAACCTGCCTATATAAACAGGGTTCTTCAAGATGCTCTGCAAGTGCGCCTTGCTAAAAGGCAAATTTTTATCATTAAACACTTGTTTTCTCTTTAGCACCTTATAGACTTCGGCTAAGGAGCCAGCGCTGGTAAAAAGCGCAAAAATCTCTCTTAATTTTTGCGCTTTTTGCTCATCAGGCACCAGCCGCTTATCTACTACTTTATAGCCGAAAGGAACATTGCCGCCATTCCACATTCCTTTATTCGCCCGCTCTAAGAGTTTATCTTTTGTTCTTTCGCTAGTCAGTTCACGCTCAAACTGCGCAAAAGTAAGCATAATATTACGCAAAAGCCTTCCTGACGGGGTAGAGGTATCAAATCTCTCGGTTATGGAAATAAAATCTACCTTGTATTGATCAAAAATTTCCATTAAGGCATAAAAATCTTTTGGCGAGCGCGTGAGCCGGTCTATCTTATAGACAATAATCACATTGATTTTGTTCTCTCGTATATCTCTAAGCATTTCTTGGAGTGCCGGCCGCTCCAAGTCAGCCCCACTAAAACCAGCATCACTGTACACCTTAAAAACCAAAAGATTTTCTTGGCTATTTATAAAAGATTTAATCTTTTCTTCTTGCGCTTGGCAGGAATTAAATTCAACTTCAGCTTGGTTGTCTGTGGAAACTCTTGTGTAGATAGCGCATTTGGCTTGCATCTTGGCCTCCTTAGGGTTAAAATAGCCTTACAATACAGGATTTATATACTAAGTATTATAATACATAGTATCACGATACAAGTCAAGGAGAATCTATGCATCTAAAAAATTTAGCAAAATTAAGAAAAGAAAAAGGCTTAACTCAAGAGGGATTAGCACGAAAAGCGAATATTTCATATCATACACTTGTAAAGCTGGAGAGTAATGGTATTGAGAATCCTAAAATAGAAACAGTTATTAAATTAGCTGATGCGTTAGGGATTTCTGTGGATACCTTATTGGGTCGGTGAGTTATAGGAGGCATGTATGGATAATACCAAAATTATTGTTTTTCAAGATTCAGCAGTCAAGATAAATGTTTCTCAAGTAATAAAAGGTATAAATCGTAAAGTTAGCTTCCTTAATATCTCTTCTGGTAAGGGAAAACTTCAGATTAATGCGGATGAAGTGTCATCTCCCTCAACTCATAATGCAATAAGAAAACAATTAACCAAAGATACAGAAAAAGCGGATATTTTAATTTTATTTACAAATAAGAAATACGATAATAATTATTTTTGGGAAGCTGATGGAAATATAATTATTGTTTCACTTTATGGCTGGCAATGGTTAACAAAGTTATCTAGAAATAACGGAGCCGCATATTTGATATGCGATATATTAATGGATCTGTACAGCTTGGGTTCAACGCATAGCGATAACACAGGTTGTATTAATGATTTCATGCAAGATAAAACAAACATAGATACAGGAATGCGATGTTCTTTCGTATGCGCTAATTGCTCCAGCCACTTATCTAAAAAACAAAATAAAATACTTAATGATATAAAAAAGATTCTAGATGATATATGTTTATCAAGCCGACAAGGTATGGATATTTGTGAATATTGGGATTTAGGAACTAAGAGCCTATTTGATGCCTTTATTTGTTATAATAGTCAAGATAAAACGCGAATAACAAAATTGAAAAACCGATTAAAGAAAGCTGGTATTAAAACTTGGTTTGATGAGGATCAGCTTCCGCCGGGTAGAACATGGCAAAATATCTTAGAAGAACAAATATCCTCCATAAGAACTGCTGTAGTATTTGTAGGGCAAAATGGAATTGGGCCTTGGCAGAGATTAGAAGTAAAAGCTTTTTTACAAGAGTTTGTTGGAAGGGGATGTCCTGTAATCCCCGTTATTCTTCCTAACTGTAAACAAGTTCCAGAACTTCCAATTTTTTTACGACAGATGACATGGGTAGATTTTCGCAAGAAAAAGCCAAATCCTTTTGAACATTTACTTTGGGGTATCACTGGCAAAAAACATTAAGAAAATAGGCTTAAAATCCCGCCCCTCTTGAAAAGAGCTGGGTTTGTGGCCGGGCGCGGGAATAAAGGGGACAGTTCTATTTCTTAGTTTTCTGATAAAATGTCCCTTTGGGGAACGTCTCCATAACCCATAACCATTATGAGATCTAAAGCCATTCTGGAATCAATAAAAAGAAAGTTAGTTGCAATATATCCAGATAAAATATTAGATATAAAAATTAATTATAAATTTATAAAAACCGAAGGAATTAAAAGCCCAGAAGCAGATATGTATTTGCGTTGTAGGAACGGAAATTTAATATTCATCGAACTTGAAAGTATGCAGCCACATCCGGATACTAATTTCGTGAAATATTGGAGATGGGGCGAGAAATATAGGATAGGTAATAGAATAATTTTATTACAAATATTTGGCCCAATGTTTAATAATGAAAATTACATAGCTAGGGTCAGGAATATCAAGTTCTTAAGAAATAAAATATCATTAAGAAATTTCAAGTATTATCCAATAAATTGTTTAGTTGATAGATTTTCTGAGGCAGAATTTAAGCGATTCAGTGCGGATGTCAGAAAGTGTTTATTTAATTCAATCACAGCCATATTTAATAGAGTAGTTTAATCATCTAAATAAATCCTTTTCTTTAGAAAAGTTAAAAATCCCGCCCCTCTTGAAGAGAGCGGGGTTTGCGG
>JAPLLV010000068.1 GCA_026387405.1 Candidatus Omnitrophota bacterium | reverse complement strand
TACTATGACTGCCAAAATAACCAAGGTAAAGGCGGCCCAGGGTATAAGTATTGAAGAGCTGGCCGTAAAATTAAGCCCCGTAATTACTTTTATGGGGTACAGGCTAGAGGGTTTTTAGTTAATAATGGATAATTCTACTTTTCTTTTGTTATTCAGGTGTTACAATATATAAAATTACCCGTTATTTGATACATTTTGATATTATACAAACGAGTGAAAGCGCATGAAGCGTCTTGTCATTGTTTTGGTTTCGGCTTTTATAATCTTAAATGTATCGTTTGTACAATCCCCCGCTGCCCAGGATTCTCAACAAAGCCCTGCCATAAGCCAGAGTTCTTGCCCTCAGTGCGCCGCACAAGTCAATACAACCGCTGATATTGCAGTCTGCGCCCTGATCAAATTCTCAAGCCCAAATATTAATCAAGCGGACGTTAAAAGCGGCAATCTTACCACAACGCAGATTTCTGCCTTAAAGACAACAATGGACAGGCTGGCAGGCAAGAAATTTATCATCCTTAACGGCAAGGTTGTTATCCTGGATAGTTCCGCTGCTATAAATATCACCAATACCAAAGATGTCATATCAATACAGATTAACCGGGGCGGGGTAAACCAGGGCAGCGCGGTATTGGCCGATCTGACAGAGCTTAACACGCAAAACGTCTGCAATACCAATGATCCTTGGTATGCTTATCTTTCTTGTATGCTGGGTAACCTTTCCAAGAAGGCCCCTGGTACTGCCATAGGGGACGATCCACTTCTGCGGGTTTCTATTAAGGCCTATCTAGACAGGCGGTTTGCAAGCATCGGAGGGTTTGATGCGAATTTTGAAATCTCTGCTGCCGGCAATTATGTTAAAGTGTCTCCCAAACCGACAAGCAATCTACAGGGTTTAGAGAAGGCAGTTTCCTTTTCATTTGAAAATGATCCGATGGTATATGATAAAAGAACCAATCTTCAATTCTTTCAATCTTTTCTTACTGATACCAGTAATCCCGACCTTTTCTTTGTGGTGTCAGATAATACGCTTGATTCTATGTCGGTCTATGACATTAATGATATTATTATGCAGGTCCAGGCGCCGGTAGTTGCTAGTAAAGCAAAAGTCACCTCTTTATCCTTATCCCTTCCTGAACCGGGTTGTTATACTGGCCAAAGCGGCTCGGTTATCCCCTGTAATAACCAGATTGACTGGATTGATGGTATACGAGCTGTTCTAAGCCGTTACGTAGCTCCTATCAAAAGTGAAGTAATGCAACTGGCAAAGTTAGGCTATAAAATCAATAGCATAGAAGGTAAAAGCTACCCAAAGGATGGGGTAGCTTTTTTAAAGGCTATAGTCAAAAATACCCGGGGGCAAGTCTTGTTGCTTAATTTCCATGGGGAAGAAGGCGGATTTATATTTCCTATTGGTTGCGTGGAAAAGGCAGATGCAGGACCGGGAGGAAGATTTGAACGGGGTTTAGCCAATGACCCGGATTTTATCTCTCTTTTTAAAGATGGGCATAACCCGTTTCCCACTGCCGGAACAGATCAACCTTGGCAATCCGGCTTAGGATGGTTTGAAGGTAATAGCTATATATGTACAGAGGTGCTTGTTTCGCCTAAGCTCCTCCCGGCTCCTATTTATCTTGCTTGGGGTGTTCGTATCAATGATCTAAAGATCCCCCAAAAAGCCATTGAATCGGGAATCCCATGTTTCGGGCAAGCATCAGTACGATTAGAAAACGCACGCGCCATTTATCTAGGTCAGCCCGAATTGCCAAATCAAATTTTCAAATCGCTATGGGACATGAAACTTTTTTGCAGTTATATGTTAGGTTACGGTCCACAGGTTAAGGGGAGTGAACCCGCAGCTTGTAAAAATCATTATGATAAGTACCCGCTTGATTTCGCCGGCCCCAATCCTAATGTATCTAATATTATGGGTTTTGGTGGTCCAACCTGTACAACTATTTCGCAAGTACTAATGTCCAGGAACTGGGCTGATGTGAAAAGTACCAATCTGAGTGGTCAGCAAGTATTTGCAGATATACCCAGCATTATGGAGTCTAAACTACAAATAAGCGATGCCCATCTTTTCCCCTATATTACATCGCTTGATCTGCAAAGAGGAGGAATGGATTCGCAGGTTAATTTTAGCGATGGAATAGGAATACTCCCTACCATTGATTTTAAAATCAAAGGAAAAAATGCCATCAAAACAGGTCCTACCCGTAGTTCGAGTTCAGGCAGCTTATTTACCTTTAGCCTGATTCCGGAAGTTGAAGTAGTGGACCAGGAAGAATATGACAAATATTATAATGTTCACAAGGATGGGGATATTCCCAAGAGCATTCTGACTATTAAGGATGCTCAGGCAGAGGTAAACGGCATTAAAATGATAGGGAACCCGTTAGCAATTCATACCTCTGAAGATAAAGCGTATAAGCAGGCATATTTTTCCTATAATAAGTACTTCTGGTATTACAACGCCCGCGCCTATAATTCAGACATACATTCTTTCAAGGCGAACGTCCCCTATAAACTTCATCCCTATGTTGAGGGTGTTTATGTGGACGGCAGTCAGGGGTTTAGTATCCAACTTTCAATGGGAGCTCCGGGCGCAGAGCTTCCGAACTCATCAGTCGCAGTGAATGCCGGTAATTTGGTGAGCGTGGACTGTAGCGCCTGCGGAAATACTGTGTTTAGCGAATTTCCTAGGTTACTAAACGGCAGTATCACTTTTGAGCTTAATCGGAGCCCGGCTAAAGACGGCGGCGACGGCTTATATCTTTATCCCGGCACTCTTCCTGATAATTGGAAAAATCAGAAAGTCATAGTCAAGGTCGATGGAGTGTCTTCTCCATGGAATAACTTTCCTCTCTTGGGGAATAGGCCGAAGGAGGGAAATAAGTGGTTACAAGATATGAATGGAAACGGTATTCCCGATTGGAAGGAAGGTAACTCCGACCAGTTCCCTCAGCAAGCGGGGCCATTTGAAGTATGGATTCCTTGTGTGCCCCAGCCGCCCGATACCTATACTTTGAGCGTAACTACCAATGGTAACGGAAGCGTAAGCAAATCCCTGAATCAGCAGAGATACGCATACAATACAGCGGTGACTTTGAGCGCCAAACCGGACAAAAACAGCTATTTCCTGCGCTGGATGAACGGGGCAACGGTGGTAAGTACCGCAAATCCGTATAGAGTGGGCATGACCCAAAACAAGTCTCTTACCGCTGAGTTTGCCAAGGGAGGCACAGTAACGGTTACTTCGCCTTACGGAAGCGTAAGCAAAACTCCAAATCAGTCGTTATATGCTCCCAATACGGCAGTAGCGTTAAGGGCAGCGCCCAATGCAGGGTACTGCTTTGTAAGCTGGAGCGGAAGTCTAAGCAGTACCTCTAATCCGGTTACCGTTATCGCCAATGGAGATAAGGCCATCACCGCTAACTATGCTCCTATTGTCTATACTTTGAGCGTAACCACCAATGGTAACGGAAGCGTAAGCAAATCCCCGAGTCAAACTGGATACGCATACAATACAGCGGTAGTGTTAAAGGCATTGCCGAATACGGGGTCTAAGTTCGTAAGCTGGAGCGGAAGTCTAAGCAGTACCTCTAATCCGGTTACCGTTATAGCCAATAGTAATAAAGTGATCACCGC
Source organism: Candidatus Omnitrophota bacterium (assembly GCA_026387405.1). GTDB lineage: Bacteria > Omnitrophota > Gorgyraeia > Gygaellales > Profunditerraquicolaceae > JAPLLP01. The sequence goes on along the minus strand of JAPLLV010000068.1, from coordinate 31,199 downwards.
TAATTATGCTCTACAGACCTACACGCTTGTCGCCTCTGCTCAAGTTGGCGGCAGCCTAAGCGCAATTGCCGACAACCAGGCAGTGCCATCGGGAAGATCCCTGGCTTATGGAACAGTGGTCACCCTTAGCGCTGCTTCTAAAGCCGGGTATGTTTTTACCGGCTGGAGCGGAAGCCTGACCGGCACGGCTAACCCGGTGAAGATAACGATGAATAGCAATAAGACGGTTACCGCAACCTTTACCAAGAAAAGGTTTTAAATTAAGTTTTAAAAACCGCGCTATAAGTTTATTAGGGGAAACTCCACCCAATATTGTACAAACCCACAAAATAAATTATTTGACAAATCCGGCAAAAAGTCGTATTATATGGCCCTGCTTTTGCCCCAGCACCAAAAATTTTGGCGCGGGGATGTATCAGGTTCAGGAGGATTTTAATTCATGAGTCCCGTTAGAAACTATTTTTCTGACGGGTGAGCAATTGGAGGTTTCTAACGGGATGAAGGAAATCCGCATCCACGCCCGGGCAGGACAAGGGGCGATCACCACGGCGGCGTTATTGGGCTATGTATATTTCTTGAAAGGCATGTATCCTTACGCCTTTCCCAATTTCGGGGCAGCCCGTATGGGAGCGCCCATGAACGCCTTTGTGCGGGTGGACTCTAAGCCGGTTCGGCTGCGCAGCCAGATCTACGAACCGGATTATCTGCTTATCGCGGATCCCACCCTTTTACGCGGTTATAATTGTTTTTCCGGGTTAAAAGAGGATGGGGTGGCGATCATAGATGGCACTAAAGATACGGAGATACCTAAACTTAAGCCGGGCCAGAGGGCTTTTGTCATCCCGGCCAAAGAGATAGCCTTAAAAACCATTGGCAGGCCTCTGGGTAATACCGCCCTTTTAGGCGGTTTCTGCGCTGCCACCAATGAATTCAGCCTGGATTCTCTCCTGGAGGCAATAACCAAGAGATTCAAGGGTAAGGCCCTGGAAGGCAATATCGCAGCAGCAAAACAGGGTTACGAGTTTGTGAAAAATAGGAGTAAAGTTTAAATGTTTGGTCCTTTGATCTGTAAGCCTAAATCCAGCAAGAACAATAAGACCGGTTCCTGGCGCACTGAGTTAAGGCCTAAATACCTGCAGAAGAACTGTATTGCCTGCAATATGTGCGTTCTGGTCTGCCCCGAGGCCTGCATTGAAGGCAGCGGCAAAAATACCTATAATTGTAACCTGGACTATTGTAAAGGTTGTGGTCTTTGCGCGGTGATCTGTCCTAAACAGGATATCATCATGGTCAAGGAAGAAGAGAAGAAAGAATAAGATGAACCCCGCACCTTCTAAGTATTCGTATTTAGGAAGGACTGGGGGGGGGGATAAATTAATGAATAAAAAAGAAGGTGCGGGGTGAAGGAATTCCTAGAAGGTTCTCTGGCAGTAGCTGAGGCAATAAGATTATGTAAACCCGGGGTTATCTCGGCCTATCCCATTACTCCTCAGACGCATATCGTTGAAGAATTGGCCCAGTTGGTAGCCAACGGCAAGCTTGGTTCGCAGTTTGTGAACGTGGAGTCCGAGCACTCTGCCGCATCGGTAGTGCTGGGGGCATCGGCTGCGGGTGTGCGCGCCTACACTGCCACGAGTTCGCAAGGCCTGTTCTATATGGCGGAAGTAGTATTTAATATCGCGGGCCTGCGCCTTCCTATAGTGATGACCTGCGCCGCCCGGGCGATCTCCGCGCCGATAAATATATGGAATGACCATCAGGACGTGGTTTCTTTAAGGGACAGCGGCTGGATCCAGCTTCACGCCGAGGACATCCAGGAGGCAGTGGATATGCATTTTATGGCCTACCGTCTGGCGGAAGATAAATCCATCATGCTCCCGGTGATTGTTTCTATGGACGGCTTTATCCTTACCCACGGCATTGAAACCGTGGATATACCTTCGCAGGAACAGGTAGATAAGTTTTTGCCAAGTTACAAGCCTTTGTACAAGCTTGATCCCGAGGATCCGATTACTATAGGGCCGTTGGTGGACCCAGATTATTATATGGAAACTAGGTTCGCTATTCAAAAGACCATGGAGCAGGTCCTGGATTTTATCCCTAAGGTTACGCAGGATTTTGCCAAGGTCACCGGCCGCGCCTATAACGGCCTGATCGAAGAATACCGCACCAAAGACGCCGAGCGGGTGATCGTGGCTATGGGTTCGGTATGCGGGACGATCAAGGAAGTGGTGGATGAATTAAGGGCCAAGGGTAAAAAAGTAGGGTTACTAAAAGTTACCGCATTCCGGCCTTTTCCCGTCAAGTCGATCTATGGGGCGCTAAAAGATATACCTAAGGTTGCGGTTATTGACAGGGCATTATCGTTGGGTTCCTTTGCCCCGCTTGAGGCGGAGATCAAAGCCGTGTTCAGCGGTAAGAAGAAAAGACCGTCAGTGATCAGCAGTTTTGTGGTGGGCCTGGGCGGGCGCGACATCACCAAAGATTCGATCAAGGAGATCTTCCGGATGCTTACCGCCAAAGAGAGAAGCGCGGAATTTATAGATTTAAAACCCGAACTTTTAAAGGAAGAATTTTCCGATGGATAATCATTTATTCGTTTCAGGCCATACTGCCTGCGCCGGCTGCGGACAATCATTGGCGGCGCGCCTCGTAATTGATGCCTGTGGACCGAATACGATCGCGGTCAACTGCACAGGGTGCCTGGAAGTTTTTTCCACCAAATACCCTGAATCTGCCTGGGGCATTCCCTGGATCCACTCGCTATTCCAGAATTCGGCGGCAGTGGCATCAGGCGTAGAAGCGGCCCTGCGTTATTTAGGTAAGAAGGATTCTATCAACGTTATCGCCCAGGGCGGTGACGGCGGCACGGCGGATATAGGCTTGCAGGCCTTATCAGGGATGATGGAGCGCGGCCACGATATTCTCTATATCTGTTATGATAACGAGGCCTACATGAACACGGGCGTGCAGAGAAGCGGCCTTACCCCTTTTGATACCAATACCACGACCAGCCCCGCCGGCTCCCAGTCTACAGGGAATATCCGGCCCAAGAAACCTATGCCGGAGATTTGCCTGGCCCACGGCATACCTTACGTCGCTACTGCTTCAGCAGGATTTCCGCAGGATTTGCAGCGCAAGGTAAAAAAGGCCGTCTCTATAAAAGGCCCCAAATATATACAGGTGCATGTGCCGTGCCCGTTAGGCTGGCGTCATGAGTCGAATCTTACCCTGCAGGTTGCCAAAATAGCTGTTGAGACCGGTCTTTATCCTCTGGTAGAATTTGAAAACGGGGTATTGTCTGCCCAGAAAAAAATTACCCCTAAGCCGGTTGAGGAATACCTGAAGATCCAGGGCAGGTTTAAGCATCTTCTTGCTAATCCCGAAGAAATAAAAAAGATCCAGGCTATCGCGGATTACAATATTAATAAATATAACTTAAAACTAGAAACTGAGAGTAATCAGTAATTCATGGTTTATGATACATGATATTTTGACGCATACGGAAGATTTGTGTCATGTATCAGGTGTCAAATATCATGAAAAATGGAGGTGGGTATGGGAAAACAGGCAAGGGCTATTTCGGAAGTAAGCCTCAAGGAGCTGGTAAAGGACCTGACCAAGGCTTATTGCGATGAATGGCTGGCGTATTATCTTTACTGGTATATGGCGCAGATCGTTTCCGGCAGGGCATATGAGGATATGAAAGAGTTCCTGGAGAAAATTGCCAAGGATGAATTGGAGCACGCAACGGAGCTGGCGGATCTGATCATCAAATTAGGCGGGATGCCGGTGGCCAATCCTATGGAATTGGAAAAGAATGCCAACGCACCATATTCTCTCCCTCCCAAGAATACCGCAGACCTGAACCGCATTATCCGCATTGTTACTGATGCCGAGGCAACTGCGATCGAGGTCTACAATAAGATCGCCAAAAAGACCCTGGGCAAGGATAATGTTACGTATCAGCTAGTGACGCATATCCTTTCCGAAGAGGTCGATCACGAAGAGATGTTTGAAAATTTATTGGAGCGTTAAGCAGGCTCTATTTTTTAACAGGAGAAAGAAAAGATGGCAAAGGTAACAGTAGATGCGTCAACGTGCGTAGGATGCGGCCTGTGCGAACAGTCCTGCCCCGAGGTGTTTAAGGTCGAGGGCGACGGCATTGCCCACGTAAAGGGTCAAATTTGTACCAGCTGTAAACTACAGGAAGTTGCAGACCAGTGCCCGGTTAATTCCATCAAGGTTAGTTAGGAAAAAAGTAAAAAGGGGACGTTTCTATTTTTCTTAGTCTTTTCGCCTAAAAAATAGAAACGTCCCCTTTTTTGCTTTTTGTTACCCTTTTTGTTATAGAATAGTCAGCGTATCAAAATCTTTTGGCTTTTTCCTGCAATGCCGTTACATATTTTGTGAAGTATTCCTGTCTTTTTTGAGCAAGCAGGCGATCGGTGAATTCTTTTTTCTCTTGGGCGAATTTCTTCTCGTCGATATTGGTCTTTGATTTTAATTTGACGATGTAGAAGCCCGCGGGAATCGCGATAATATCGCTAAACCCGTTCTCGGGTAGAGCCAAGGCCTTAGTCCAGAAGGGGTCGGAAGCGCCTATCCCTTCGATGTAGCTGCCGAATTTAAAGGCCTTCGTGGTATCGTATTTTAGACGGCAGTCTTTAGCGGCTCTTTCCAGATCTACCGCCTTGGGATTGGCCTGGAAAACTTGTTTCAATTTCTTCAGGCAATCTTCGGTTTTACCCTTTGCTATCTCCAGAGATTTTTCCCGCACGTAGGCATTTTTCACCGCGTCTTTTATCGTCTCTAATTCCGGTATATAGGGTTCTTTTCTCTCCGCAAGCCTCATAAAGAAATAGGAATTTTCCGCGTATATCGGGCCGATAAGATCTCCGGGTTTCGAGCGGGATATCATATTGGAGACTTCCGGCATCCACCCTATGCCCGGTATCGGGCCGTTTTCCATAAACAACCCGGTAACTTTCAGGGTAAGCCCTGTTTCTTTGGCTGCCGTTAGGAAGGATGTCTTCTTGTCCAGGAGGGCTTTGAGACTTTTTATCTTGCTTTTTGCCTCCGGGTCTTCTTTGTCTTTGGCCTGGATCGTAAGGTATTCGACATTGAAAGAGAGGGGTTGCCTGAACTGCAGGGAATTCTTCGTAAAGTATTCTCTGATCTCTTCTTCGGTTGGAGAAATATTCTTGGTAAAGTCAGCGGCAAGGCCCGCAATATAATTCAGGCTCATTTCTTCGTTGGCCTTACGGTATTCATCTTGGACCTCGCTATCTTTTACCGTAACTGCCTTGGTGGTTTCATCGTATAGTTTCTTCATGATGATGTCCTGGCGGACCTGTTCCTCGAAGGTGCGGGGCATGACCCGGAATACATAACGCAGCATTTCCTGATAGAGTCGGTCGTCAAAAACGGAATTTCTCTGGAAAAAGGGGTATTTTGCAATAGCCTGGATAACCTCTTTGTCCTTGGCGTTTATCCTGCGTTTGGCGGCCTCCCTTAGGAGCATGATCCTCTCCCAGGCCTGGCCTTGGAGGTCCAGGTATTTCTCTACCTCGGAAAGCTTGTCGCCGAATTGCATGATCGCCTTGGTCTTGGTGGCTTCCAGGGCCTCTTTATATTCCAAGGCCGATACGGCCCTGCCGAAAATTTTTCCGGCGATCCCGGATTCATCCCTGTTACGCATGAGGCTGCCTGAGCCCCAGAGGATGAAAGGCGGCACCACTACTATCGCCAGGATGATCCAGACTTTTTTTGCGATTTTTTTATTGCGTAGTTTACTAAGCATGTATTTCCTCCCTATAAGGTTACGCATTATTATAATCAAAAGTGCGCATTTTGCAACTGCAAAATATTATTAAATTGCTGCCGAATATTTTCTTTACAAAACGGCATTTACCGGTATAATAACTAATTTGAGGGTGCAGTTATCTTAGAAGGGAAGAGGTTTATGAAAAATAAGATGCTTAAAATAGGTTTACCCAAAGGCAGCCTCCAGGATGCGACCTTTAAGATCTTCAGGAAGGCCGGTTTCGCTGTTTCCCTGCCTTCCGAGCGTTCGTATTTCCCGTCTATAGACGATCCCCAGATCGAGGCTGTGCTTTTGCGCGCCCAGGAGATGTCCCGCTATGTCGCAGACGGCGCCTTAGATTGCGGCATAACCGGGAACGACTGGATACTTGAGAATAGGTCCGATGTGGTCAGGATATCAGACTTGAATTATGCCAAGCAGAGCCTGAATAAGGTGAGGTGGGTTTTGGCTGTTCCGGAGGGCTCCGGCATGAGATCAATAAAGGACCTCAGGGGTAAACGTATTGCCACAGAGCTTGTGGCTGTAACCAAAGAATATTTTCGTAAAAACAAAGTAGAGGTAGACGTCGAATTCAGCTGGGGGGCTACCGAGGTAAAGGTGAGTTCCGGCCTGGTGGACGCGATAGTGGAGCTTACCGAGACCGGCAGAAGCCTTAAGGCCAATAAGCTGGTTGAGATCGCCACTATCTGCGAGTCGACTACCCAGTTTATCGCTAACAATTCTTCCTGGAAAGACAAATTCAAGAAAGACAAGATGCAGGAGATAGCCCTTCTTCTGAAAGGGGCGATTGCCGCCGAAGAGAAGGTAGGCCTAAAAATGAACATCAGAAAATCCGACCTTAAAAACATAATCGCCTCTCTGCCCGCCTTAAAAAAACCCACTATTTCCCAGCTCTCCGAAGAGGGCTGGTTCGCTATTGAAACGGTTATCGACGAAAAAGTGGTGCGCCAGCTGATACCGGAACTCAAGAAGATGGGCGCCGAAGGCATTATTGAATACCCATTAAACAAAGTCATATATTAGAAAGTTAAAAGTAAAAAGGAAAAAGACAAAAGTGCAAGGTAAAAGTAAAATTTTTAAACAAAAATAAAAAAGAACTTACTTTTTAATTTTGCCTTGAACTTTTTACTTTTGACTTTTATCTTTTGTCTTGGACGAACGAAAGTGAGGAATGATGCCCTGCGGTAGAAAAAGAAAGAAACAGAAGATAAAGACCCACAAGAGAAAAAAAATGCGCCGCCGTCTTCGTCATATCAAGAAGAGGGCCTGGGCTTAAGTCTCTTGCTTCAACCTAACTTTTTTATCATGGCTTCTAAGTCTAGCCTGAAGAAGACAACGGTGTTGTTTTGTTTTGCATCTTTTCTTCTGGCGCGGGGAATCGCGTTATCTTCAGATAAAAATACGGCTGCCGCGTTAAGCCATTATATAGTGGCTTCTGTTTACGACCGGCAAGGCGAGTTGCAAAAGGCTATCCCCGAATATAAAGCGGCGCTTAAGGCAGATTTCGAAAACACCGATATTCATGTTGGCCTGGCCTCCACCTATATAAAAGATAATAATATACCCAAGGCCATAGAGGAATTGGGCCTCGCCGTAAAATTTGACCCCGAAGCAGTGGAGCCGCACGCGCTCTTGGCCATCCTGTATTCCGTGCAGAATAAAACTGAAGACGCCAACCGTGAATACGAGATAGCCCTCCAGAACGCCTCGAAGCTTGAGCCAAAGAATCCCGATATCTACAAGACCCTGGGTGTAATTTACCTGCAGCAGAAGAAATACCAGTCTGCGCTGGATATGTACAGGATAATCCTTGAGCTTTCACCCGGAGATGCCCAGGCGCATTTCTATATCGCCGACATTTATGAGCAGCTGCACAACCGGCCTGCCGCGGAACGGGAGCTGAAAAAGAGCCTGGAATTAGCGCCGGATTACGCCGACGCCTTGAATTATCTGGGTTATCTATATATCGAGGAAAATAGGAATTTAGGCGCAGCCGAGACGATGATAAATAAAGCCCTGAAGATAGAGCCCGATAACGGGGCGTATCTGGACAGCCTGGGCTGGTTGTACTTTAAGAAGGGGAAGACTAAAGAGGCGGTCCGTTTGCTGGACAGGGCAAGCATCCTATTAGAGGACCCCGTGATCTATGACCATCTAGGGGATGTAAATTTTAGTCTCAGGGATAACCAGAAGGCGATATTGAATTGGCACAAGTCGCTAAAGCTGGATCCAAGCCAGGAAAACGTAAAAAAGAAGATAGAGGCATGCAATACACCGACACCCAGATCAAAGAACTAGAAACTAAGGCCAAGACGATTCGCAGGTTTATTGTAGAGATGATCGCCAGGGCCGGTTCCGGACATCCCGGAGGAAGCCTTTCCTCTACGGATTTAATTACCGCTTTATTCTTTGCCGTATTGCGCCATAAACCCGAACAGCCGCGCTGGCCGGAACGGGATAGATTTCATATGTCTAAAGGGCATTGTTGTCCGCTCTGGTACGCGGTATTGGCAGAGTCAGGCTATTTTCCCAAAGAAAAACTCATGACTTTGCGGCAATTGGGCTCGATTTTGCAGGGGCATCCGGACCGGCGCACGCCGGGGGTAGAGATCGCCTCCGGGTCTTTAGGGCAAGGGCTATCGGTAGGCTTAGGGATGAGCCTGGCAGCTAAGATTGATAAGATGGACTGGCGCGTGTATGTGCTTTTGGGCGACGGAGAGACCCAGGAAGGTAATATCTGGGAGGCAGCTATGGCCGCCGCGCATTTCAAACGCGATAACCTTTGCGCTATGCTGGATTACAACGGTTTTCAGATCGACGGTAAGACCTGCGACGTGATGAACCTTGAGCCAGTGGCTTCCAAGTGGCAGTCTTTTGGCTGGCACACAATAGAGATAAACGGCCATAATATGAAAGAAATCCTCAGCGCTTACGCAGAGGCCGCTTCCACCAAAGGAAAACCCAGCATTATTATCGCACGCACAATAAAAGGCAAGGGCGTATCTTTTATGGAGAACGTCTGTGATTTCCACGGCCGCGCGCCCACGAAAGATGAGATGGTAATGGCTTTAAAGGAATTAGAGTAATATGCCCGAGATGTTATATCAGCGCGACATTTACGGTAAGACCCTGGTTGAGCTGGCCAAGGCCAATAAAGACATCGTGGTCCTGGACGCGGACCTCTCCAGCTCCACGCGTACCGGTATATTTGCCAAAGAGTTCCCGGAGATGTTTTTTAATTTTGGCGTAGCCGAGCAAAATATGATGGCCTCCGCTGCGGGTCTGGCGACTTGCGGGAAGACGGTATTTGTTTCCACCTTTGCCATCTTTGCCGCGGGAAGGGCCTGGGACCAGGTAAGAAACAGCATATCCTACAATAATTTAGATGTTAAGATCGTTGCTACGCATGCGGGTATTACCGTGGGGCCTGACGGTGCCAGCCATCAGGCGCTGGAAGACATCGCGCTCATGCATGTCATCCCCAATATGAATATTATTGTGCCTTGCGACGGGCCGCAGACCGGTGACGCGGTCAGGGCCGCGGCAAACAATAAGGGCCCATTTTATATACGCCTTGGCCGGCCCAAGGTACCTACCATAGAAAATAAAGGCGAATTCAAGTTCGGCAAGGCCGAGGTTTTAAGGGATGGTAAAGATGTGACTATTATCGTCTGCGGCATCATGGTCAATGAGGGGTTGATCGCCGCAGCCAGCCTGCAAGCCAAAGGCATTTCCGCGCGAGTAATAAATATGCACAGCTTAAGGCCGCTTGATGAAGAGGTTATTGTAAGGGCAGCCAATCAGACCAAGGGCATTATCGTCTGCGAAGAGCATAGCGTTATAGGAGGTCTGGCCTCCTGCGTGGCCGGAGTCTTAGGCCAGAGGTGTCCTGTTAAAATGGCAAGCCTGGGCATAAGAAACAGGTACGGCCAGTCCGGAGAACCCGCCGAGCTTTTAAAAGAATATAATCTGACCAGTCAGGATATAGAGAAAACCGCAATATCTATCGTCTAATCTTTTGCAGTTGTGGATAAGCTGACTCTTGCCTCTTACGCCAAATTAAATCTCTACCTGGAAGTTCTGGGTAAGCGCAAAGATAATTATCATAACCTGAGCACCATTTTCGAAAGGATCAGCCTCTCTGATAAAATAATCCTCAAAACCCACAGGGATGATCAGATCACGATCGTTTCTTCCTCGGGGGATATACCGAAAGATGATTCTAACCTCTGCGCGAAGGCGGCGAGATTACTGCAGGCATACGCTTATTCACAACCGTCATTGCGAGCCCCGAAGCCTGCCTGCCGGCAAGGCAGGGGGCGAAGCAATCTCAAAAACGGAATTGCTTCGGTCGCTTCGCTTCCTCGCAATGACAATTGTCTGGGTGTTGATATCACCATAATAAAGCGTATTCCCGTAGGCAGCGGTATGGGCGGCGGCTCCAGCAATGCCGCGTTGACGCTTTTAGGCCTAAATAAACTCTGGGGCTTGCGTCTTTCCCGGAATAAATTAGCGCTTTACGCAAGGAAGATCGGAGCGGATGTGCCTTTTTTCCTGCGCGATTGCCGTTTTGCCCTGGGAGGGCGAAGGGGGGACCATATAAAACCCCTTATCGGGCTAAAAAACTTACGGTTATGGCATGTTATAGTGGTGCCCAGGATAAAGGTTTCCACGCCCTTTATTTATAAGAAATGGGATGAGTTTAGAGCCCGGGCGCGCAGCGAAAAAGTAAGGTTGACATTGCCCGAATATGATGCTAATATATTAAATTTAGCGCTAATAAAAAAAGATTTTTCTTTGCTCCAAAAGGCATTATTTAACAGCCTGCAGGATGTGACGTTTCGGCTGTACCCTGAACTAAAAATTGTCAAGGCAAGCCTTAAAAAATTAGGCCTGAAGTCGATCTTGATGTCCGGAAGCGGTCCGGCGGTATTCGGGATTGTTTCTTCGAGAAAGGAGGCCGTTTTTTTAGCCGAACAACTAAAGAAAAAGCACAAGTCTTGGCGGATTTTTAGCGCAAGCAGCGTTTAAGGTCGTGCAACAAGGGAGGATGTTATGGAGATCACGGAGGTCAGGGTCTTTTTGAAAGATTCACCCGACAAAAAATTAAAAGCCTATGCGACAGTAACCTTTGATAACGCTTTCGTGGTGCGCAATATTAAGGTGATAGAAGGCACCAGCGGCCACTTTATAGCCATGCCTTCAAGAAAAGTGAAACATCCCTGCCCCAAATGCGGTTTTAAAAACGAGTCGCGCAGCAAATACTGTAACCAGTGCGGCGGGCAGCTGCCGGTAGTGAATGTCATCCCTGGCGCAAGCGACCAGCCATCTAACGCACAGATGGAGCATAAAGATATCGCCCACCCTATCACGCAGTCATTCAGGGAGATCCTGCAAAAAAGGGTTTTAGAGGCCTATAATCAGGAAAAGACCAAGGCCCCGGGCATCCCGAACCAGGGCGAACACGAGGTGGAAACAGAATAGCCAAGCTTTTGGGATGTCGTCCAATGGTAGGACACGAGAATTTGGGTCTCGCTATCATGGTTCGAATCCATGCGTCCCAGCCAAAATTATAATATGGACAAAAATACTGCAGTGATAATCCTGGCGGCAGGCAAGGGAGAGCGGATGAAGTCCGCTATCCCCAAAGTGCTGCATCCTGTTTGCTCGAGGCCGATGCTGGGGTATGTCCTGGATCTGGTCAAGGGCTTTAGGGTTTCCAAGACAGTCGCGGTCCTGGGGCATAAACACGAAGAGGTAAAGAATATCCTTCCCCCCGGGATTAAAATAGTGCTCCAGAAGGGCCTGCGTGGTACCGGGGACGCGGTAAGACAGGCAGAAAAAGCGCTTAAAGGTTTCAGGGGGACAGTCCTGGTGCTTTACGGGGATACGCCATTATTAAAGTCAGAGACAATCCGCCAGCTCCTTACGCATCACCGGCAGTCTAAACCCGCGGCTACCGTTTTGACCGTTACTACGGATGAACCTTCGGGATACGGACGCATTATCCGCGACAAATATTCCAGTATCTCCGGGATCGTGGAAGACAAGGACGCGGATGATTATGAAAAAAGCATCAACGAGATCAATACCGGAATAATCTGTTTTGACAAAGAGGCGCTGTTCGGCGCCTTGCGCAAGATCCGGCCCAACAACGCCAAAAAAGAATATTATCTTACCGACGTCATCACTCTGCTTTATAAAGAAGGCAGGATCATAGAATATATCAGTATTAAGGATGTCCATGAGGTCTTAGGGATCAATTCGCGCAAAGACCTTGCCTTGGCTAACGGGATCATGCAGAAAAGAATAAATGATAGATTGATGCAGCAGGGCGTAAGCATTGTTGACCCGGATTCCGCGTTTATCGGTTTCGGCACAAAAGTCGGCGTTGATTCCACAATTTACCCCTTTACAGTTATAGAAAGAGATGTTAAAATTGGTAGGTTCTGTTCGGTTGGCCCCTTCGCTCACCTCAGAGAGGGCACTCGCCTTGAGGATAATACGGTAGTGGGTAATTTTATCGAGATCGTCCGTTCCCGGATCGGCAAGAGAACGCTGGTGAAACATTTTTCCTATATCGGCGATACTCTCATCGGCAAAGACGCGAATATCGGCGCAGGCACGGTTACGGCCAACTTTAACGGCCTAAAAAAGAATATTACCGTCATAAAAGATAGGGCCTTTATCGGCTCGGACACGGTGTTGGTGGCTCCGGTAGAAGTCGGCAGGGGCGCCAAGACCGGCGCTGGTTCGGTGGTGACCAGCCGCCATAATGTTGCGGACAATACGGTTGTCGCGGGTGTGCCGGCAAGACGATTAAAAACTGACGGGTGTGCGTAATTCACACCCGTCATTGCGAGGAGCGGTAGCGACGAAGCAATCCCATTGGAGAGATTGCTTCTCCGCCTGCGGCGGATCGCAATGACGTTAATTTTGGAGAGTAATAGGGGATAAAATGGATAAATTATCTATTTTTACGGGCAATGCCCATCCGGAGTTGGCAAAAAAGATATGCAAATACCTTAAGGTGCCTTTATCAGAGGCGCTGGTGGGAAAGTTCAGCGAGGGCGAGATACGCGTCAAGATCAATTATAATGTCAGGGGCAAAGATGTTTTTGTGATCCAGCCGACCTGCCCGCCGCCGAACGATACCCTTATGGAATTATTGATCATGATCGATGCCTTGCGTCGTTCCTCAGCCGCCCGCATCACCGCGGTGATGCCTTTTTTCGGTTATGCCCGCCAGGACCGCAAGGACCAGCCGCGCGTTCCCATTACCGCGAAATTAGTAGCTAATCTCTTGACGGTTGCCGGCACAAACCGGGTCTTGACCATGGATTTACACGCCGGCCAGATCCAGGGTTTCTTCGATATCCCGGTGGACCATCTTTTTGCCGTAGGCGTCTTTATAGATTATTTTTCCAAGATGAATCTTAAGAATGTCGTGGTGGCTTGTCCGGATGTGGGGAGTATCAAGATGGCCAGGGCTTATGCCAAGAGGCTGGACGCGGATCTGGCTGTAATAGATAAACGGCGCGACTCCATGGATAAGACAGAGGTGATGTACATACTGGGTGACGTTAAGGATAAAAATGTTATTATAGTAGATGATCTTATTGCTACCGGAAGTTCTCTGATCGAGGCCGTGGCCGCCTTGAAAAAGGATGGGGCGGCTACTGTCAGGGCGGCGATCACGCACGGTGTTTTATCGGGGCCGGCGATCGAGCGCCTGGATAAATGTAAGTATCTGGAGGAACTGGCGATCAGCGACAGCATTCCCCTTCCGGAAGACAAAAAGCGCAAGTATCTGAAGGTCTTATCAGTGGCGGATCTTCTGGGTGAGGCGATAAAACGCATTCATCATGAAGAATCCGTGAGCTCTTTATTTGATTAGCTCATAACAAACTGGTTACCGGAATAGTATATTATTCGAGCGAGCCGGCAAATTTATCTTCTCGACGAGGCTCGAAGAATAAATTTGTCGGCGAGTCGAGAATATATATGCGAAAGGAAACGCCATGGAAGAGATATTCTTGGATGCACAATTGCGGCAGGAAACAGGCAGGGGCAAGGTTAACGATTTACGGGACGCAGGCTTCATACCGGCGGTCATTTATGGAGAAGGGGCTAAATCTCAGGCAATAAAAATATCCGCCCATCAGCTGATACAGCTTCTGCACCAGCATAGGCTGGAGAATGCCATTATCAACCTGAAGATCGATGATGAGAAGAAGCAAAAGCCGCGGTCTTGTATTATAAAAGAGATCCAGTATCATCCTGTGCGCGGCAATATTGTGCATGTGGATTTTAACGAGATATCGCTTACCAAGGCCATCAAGGTCAATGTCCCCGTGGTAGCCAAGGGCGAACCCGCAGGGGTAAAGCAGGACGGAGGCTCTCTGGAGCATATACTCTGGGAGATCGAGGTGGAATGCCTGCCTACCGAAATACCCAAAGAATTCGAGGTGGATGTAAGCGCGCTTAAAATAGGCGATTCCGTGCACATCAAAGATCTGCAGATCGCGCCTAATATCAAGGTTATTAATGATCCCCAGTCGGTTATCCTCTCGGTAGCCGCTCCGATAAAGGAAGAGGTCGTGGCTGAGGCTGTTGAGGGAGAAGCGCCGCAGGAACCCGAGGTTATCAAAGAGAAGAAGGAAGCGCCGGCTGAAGGCGCTGCCGAGGAAGAGGGGAAGGAGAAAAAATAGAGCCTATCTATGAACCCCGTACCTTCGATCTCAAACGTAAGTATTTATGTTTAAGTATAGAATAGCGAGTAATGGAGAAGGTACGGGGTGAAGGCAATAGTTGGGTTGGGCAATCCCGGAATCTTCTACGCACACACCAGGCATAATATAGGCTCTATTGTGGTAAAGGCCTTATGCCGTAGACATAACGTCAAGCTCGCCAGGGACAAATATGTTTCTTGCTACACCGCCAAGATCAGGATAGAGGGCAGGGAGGCGGTTTTAGCAATACCCGTAACCTTTATGAATGTTTCCGGCTTGGCAACAGGCGCGCTGATCAGAAAATACAAGTTGGATCCGGGAGATCTCCTGGTGGTGTGCGATGATCTGGACCTGGATTTCGGCAGGCTTAAGATCAAATCTTCCGGTTCATCCGGAGGGCACCGGGGTTTAGAATCTATCATAGTGGCATTGGAGGAAAATAAATTTTGCCGTTTGCGTATCGGCATAGGCCGGCCTCCGGGCAGGATAGACCCGGCTGATTATGTATTAAGGAATTTTTCCAAAGTAGAAAAAGCGCAATTAGGTGATATCGTTAGCCAGGCATGCCTGTGTTGTCAGGCATGGGTTGAAGAAGGCATAAGCAAAGCAATGAATCTATTTAATAGAGAGCAACATGAAAAATAACCAATCATCAATTTCCAATCACCAAACAATGACCAATACCCAAACACCAAATTCCAAACACGGGTTTGGTTATTGATTATTGGTTCTTGGAATTTGTTTGGTTCTTGTATCTTGGTTATTGGTGATTAATCTAGGGGGATAATTACATGAATACTTATGAGGCAATGGTAATGGTCAAGCCGGATCTGTCGGAAGAAGAAGGAAAAACGCTCTTTGCCCAGATCAACGACGCGGTAATAAAAAATAAGGGTCTTATCGCTAAATCGGCGGTCTGGTCAGAGAAAAGAAAACTGATATTTCCGATCAAGAAACAGCAGGAAGCGGTGTATTACCTGGTGAACTTTCAGGCTCCGCCGGAGGCAATAAAAGAGATGCGCGCCATATACAGGCTGAACGAATTCATATTAAGAGTCCTTATCACCAATACAGGAGGATAGATATGGAGGAATTGTCCGTTTTAGAAGTGGCAATGGTGGCGTTAAGGATACTCAATCTTTTCTTCAGCTTTGTGGGTATATTGGTGGGGCTGGACCTGATCCTGGGAGCCAGGGTATTGACCTGGGCGGGAAAGACGCTGAATAAGAGCCTCCCCTTTGATAAGACGTTAATAAAAGCGCTCAGCAACGTTAAGAATCTGTTGGATAAAGAGATATCTTTGGATAAGGCCCTTTTCAACACCAAGATAAGATTTGTTACGGGGATCTTGATCATACTTCTGGCGGGCATACTTTATAGCCTTGCCAAATAAGCGAGGGAGAATTTACAATGGCTAGTTTTAATAAAGTGTTACTGATGGGTAATTTGACCAAGGACCCGGAATTGCGTTATACGCCGCAAGGCACTGCGGTGGTGAATTTACGTCTGGCGGTCAACAGGAAATTCAAAGACAGGAACCAGGAATACAAAGAAGAAGTTTGTTTTGTGACTGCCGTGGCTTGGGAGAAGCAGGCTGAAAACTGTAACCAGTATTTACATAAAGGCAGCCCCGTGTTTATCGAGGGAAGGCTGCAGTCGCGCAGCTGGGAGGATGCCGCAGGAGCCAAGCGCAGCGTCATTGAAGTGAGGGCGGAGCGGGTCCAATTTATGGGCAGTCCTTCGGGAGGCGCCAGGCAGGAACAGCCCAAGCCCATAAAGGCTGAAGCAGAACCTGCGCAGGAGCCTTCTACTGAGACATCATGGTTGAGCGAAGAAAGCGAGGAAAAAACTGATGAGGTCTAGGGAAAAGATCCAGATAAAGAAAAAACCAAGTTTCGCATTCAAGAAAAGGTTCTGTCGCTTTTGCGCGGATAAGACAAAGGTGATAGATTATAAAGACGTCAGGCTTCTTGAGTCTTTTATCAAGGAGAGGGGCAAGATCGTCTCCAGCCGTTTCTCTGGTAATTGCGCCAAGCACCAGAGGAGGGTAGCCGAGGAGATCAAGAAGGCCCGGTTCCTGGCGTTGGTGCCGTATGCGCGCGCGTAAAAGAGGGCTCAAACGGAGTAACCCATGGAAGTTATCTTAAATAAAGACGTTGAAAGGATCGGCCGCAGCGGCCAGGTGGTTAAGGTAAAAGACGGGTTTGCCCGTAATTTTCTTTTCCCTAATAAATTGGCCGTGCCTCTCTCTTCCGCAAACCTTAAGCACCTGGAAGAAGAGAAGCTGCGCAGGGCCCATGAACAGGAAAAATTAAAAAAAGACGCCGAGGCTCAAAGGGATAAACTTACAGGTCTATCCCTGACCATGCCCGTTTTAGCGCAGGAGGATGAGAAGATTTACGGCAGTATCTCAGCCGCGGATATTACGGCAGCTTTAAAGGAAGATGGTGTCGACATAGATAAAGACCTCATCGTCCTGGATGAGCCTATAAAGCGCCTTGGGATCTACGAGGTTCCCATAAAACTTCATCCCGAGGTGAGCGCGCAAATAAAGATTTGGGTCGTAAAGAAATAGAACTAAACATCCCATCTGTCAACTATCCTCTGTCAACTGTGAACTGTGAACTGTGAACTAACCTATGGCCGATACTTCCCCGGAAAAAATCCCCCCCCAGAACCTCGACGCCGAGGCCGCAGTCCTGGGTTCCATGCTTATTGACGAGGAGGCAATTTCGGTTGCCGTGGAAACCCTGGATGAGGATGTTTTTTACAAACCCTCCCATAAAAAGGTATTCGGCGCGATCGTTGATCTGTATAATTCTAATAAACCGGTAGATCTTATCACCCTCACCGACGAATTGAAGAGAAGGGAGATCCTGGACGCGGTGGGAGGGGCCAGTTTTATAACGGGACTGGCGAACTCCGTGCCGACAGCGGCTAATATCAGCCATTATGTGAATATCGTCAGGGAGAAGAATATCCTGCGTAACCTTATCTCTAACAGCACCAAGATCATTTCACGGTGTTACGAAAGCGACGGCAACGTAGATGAACTTATAGATGACGCGGAACGGGTGATCTTTGAGATCAGCAATAAGAGGATGTCGGGCAGCTATATACATCTCAAGGAGATCATCAAGGAGAGTATCGAGACCATAGATAAGCTTTATCAGCGCAAGGCGCATGTCACCGGCGTGCCCACCGGATATATCGAGTTTGATTCCAAGACCGCGGGGTTGCAGCCGTCGGATCTGATAATCATCGCCGGCAGGCCTTCAATGGGCAAGAGCGCGTTCGCCTTAGGCATAGCCGAATACGCAGGGGTGGTGGAGAAGATCCCCACGGCGATCTTCAGCCTGGAAATGTCTAAAGAGCAGCTCGTGCAGAGGATGCTCTGCGCGCACGCGCGGGTGGACGCGCATAAGGTGCGCACGGGATATTTAGCCACTTCGGATTGGCCGCGGCTCACCGCTGCCGCGGGAAAGCTTTCAGAGGCCCCGATATACATTGACGATACCCCGGCTATCTCCGCCATGGAGATCCGCGCCAAGGCCCGCAGGCTCAAAAGCCATCACGATATAAAACTGGTTATCGTTGATTATCTTCAATTGATGCGCGGCTCAAGCGGCGCTGAAAGCAGGCAGCAGGAGATTTCGGATATCTCCCGTTCTTTAAAGGCGCTGGCGCGCGAATTGAATGTGCCGATTATCGCCATCAGCCAGTTATCCCGGGCAGTGGAATCGCGCACTGACCACCGGCCGCAGCTTTCGGACCTGCGGGAATCCGGGGCGATCGAGCAGGACGCGGACGTGGTGGCGCTCTTATTAAGGGAAGAATATTATAATCCCAATGCCGAAAAAGGGGTTGCCGACGTCATTATCGCTAAACAACGTAACGGCCCGGTAGGGACGCTGAGGCTGTCTTTTATCAACGAATATACGCGTTTTGAGAATCTCGCAAGG
The DNA here is from genome assembly GCA_026387405.1 of Candidatus Omnitrophota bacterium. Classification (GTDB taxonomy): domain Bacteria; phylum Omnitrophota; class Gorgyraeia; order Gygaellales; family Profunditerraquicolaceae; genus JAPLLP01. Next base: position 12,678 of record JAPLLV010000068.1, on the reverse strand, counting down.
ATAGAATAAGTGAGAAAAAAGATGGGGAGCGATATTCAATTGGCGCGGGGGTTTACCGTAGCCGAGCTTATAATGGTGGTGGTGGTCATAGGTATCCTGGCCACCATTTCTTTTGGGGCGTATCGCTCCATGAAGGCGGATTCCGCAACCAAGAGCTGCGAAACTAAGCTTATTGCCTTGCAGGCAGCCTTTAATTCCTGTGTTATGGAAAAGGGATTATCTTATTGTCTCGATTCTTCTTCCGCCCAACCCTTCCTCAACAGCATCGCCTTGGGAGACTTGAAATATCTCTCTTGCCCGGCAGATCTTGATTCTCCGGAAAAAAAGGATGGCGCCCACATCTCTTACGGATACAACAGTATCTTAAACGGCCTTTCAACTAAAGATTATCAACAAGTACCCTCAGATTTGATCATAATCGGCGACTGCAAGAGCGCTGCTTTTGCTACTGATAAGGATTTATCAGCGCTAGAGATGCGGCATGTCAAATACAAACCCTCAGGCGGTAACACCCTTATTGCACTGGCAATAACCAAGGCATCCCGGGTGAACCAGGGAAAGCTGATAAAGAGGATAACCGCCGAAAACAAGGCCTGCCATGAGGCTTATCAAAAATGTCTGACAAATTGGTTCGCTGTTAATAAAGGCAGGGACACGTTCTTGTCAAATTGTTATTCGGATTGCATCCCGGCTCCAGCTTGTTACGGCGATTACAATTAATCTAAAATAATTGCATTCCGTAAAGATTGTGTTATACTAACTAAAATATCATCCATAAAAAAATGCGTAAGGTCCTCTTACTGTTAATTGTATTTTTCCTGTCGGCGCACCTCGCAGCTTTCGCCGAAGACAAGCCGCAAGGCTCCAGTCAAGACGCATCGTCTCCAGCGGCCCAGGCCCAGAGTACCCCCGAAGAATTTATCACCGCCATAGAAGTAAAAGGCAATAAAGCCATCAGCTCCAACACCATTATCTCAAAGTTAAAATCGCGCATCGGCGCCGCTTACCAGGAGAATGTGGTAAGCGATGACCTGAAGCGGCTATACCTCTTAGGATACTTTAGCGATATAAAGATAGACACCGAGAAGTATAAGAACGGCCTGAAGCTTATTGTCTCGGTTGTGGAGCGGCCGCTACTCGCCCACATCACTTTTTCCGGCATCCGCCGCCTTACCATGAAGGACGAAAAATTAAAGGAGAGCCTGAAGTCAAAGGAGTCGCAATACCTGGATTATCCGAGCCTTGACGAAGATGTAGGTACGCTCAGGAAGATGTATGAGAAAAAGGGCTTCTCGCAAACAGAGATTACTTACAAGGTGGATCTTAACAAAGAGACCAACAAGGCGGATGTGCAATTTGCGGTGGTAGAGGGCAAAAGGATCCACGTCAGGGATATTTATATTAAAGGTAATAAGTCATTTACCAAGAGGCGCATCCTCGGCCTTTTGAAAACCAAGAGGGGTTGGCTTTTTAATGCCGGGATCTTGAAGGAAGAGGTGCTTAAGGAAGACATAGAGCGCGTAAAATCCTTTTATCATAACCAGGGTTTTGCCGACGTGGAAGTGGAATACGGCACCCAGATTGACGCCAAGCGCCCGTTTTTGTATATCCAGATAAAGATAAATGAAGGCAAGAAATATCTCGTGGGCAATGTTTCTATAGACGGGAACAAGGAGATCGCCGAAAAAGAAATCATCTCCAAGCTTAAGGCCTGCCTGCCGGGCAGGGTCTTTAGCCAGGATGGCTTAAAGCAAGATATTGCCAATATCCAGAGCGTCTACTTTGACAAAGGTTACATCATGGCCCAGGTGCAGGAGGCCACTGCGGTAAATTCTTCTTCCGGCCGCGTGGATGTCAGCTACCACATCAAAGAAAACGATATCGCCTATGTGAATAAAATAAAGATAAGGGGCAATGTTAAGACAAGGGACCTGGTTATCCGCCGGGAATTAAGGATACACCCGGGAGACAAATTCGACGGCCAGAAGCTGCGCCGCAGTAAGGAACGGCTGCAGAATCTGGGCTTTTTCGATGAAATAAGCTATGATACCGAGGATACGGCTACCCCGGACAAAAAGGACCTGATCGTAGATGTGAAAGAGGCCAAGACCGGGGCTTTCAGTTTCGGCGGCGGCTACAGCACGGTTGAGCAGTTTGTGGGTTTTGTGGAGATCGAACAGAAGAATTTTGACTGGAAGAATTTCCCGTATTTTACCGGCGCGGGCCAGGACCTGAAAATGCGGGCCTCTTTTGGCTCTATCAACCAAGGGTATAATTTAAGTTTTACCGAGCCCTGGCTTTTTGATTACCCGGTTTCCTTCGGATTCGATGTCTACAAAGAGATACACGAGAGGGACCAGGACGTCGGCTACGGCTATGACCAGAATGTCACCGGCGGGGATCTGCGGTTAGGCAACGAGATATCCGAATATCTCAAGCAGAACCTGACCTATCGCTACGATAATATCAGGATCAGTAATCTTAGCTCAGATGCTACCAGCGACCTGACCGACGAGTTAGGCTCTAACTCGATCAGCAGCATGCAATACGACCTTAACTTTGATACCCGCGATAATGTCTTTGACACTACCAGAGGAGATCTTCTCACCGGTTCTTATCAGCTGGCAGGCGGGCCTTTTGGCGGGGACAAGGATTTTAATAAATTCTTAGGCCGGGCATCTCACTATATCCCGTTTTTCGCGAACTCATCGCTTGAATTACGCGGGAGGCTCGGTTTAGCCAAGCCCTATAGTAATAGCACTAAGGTGCCGATTTACGAGAGATTCTTCGCCGGCGGCGCCTATACCATCAGGGGTTATCGAGAGAGAAAAGTCGGGCCCATAGATCAAGGTTCGGGTGACCCCAAAGGCGGAGATTCCATGTTAATAGGAAACGCGGAATATACTTATCCCGTATTGAGTTTTATGAAGCTGGCTACCTTTTATGATATAGGCAATGTCTGGGATAAAGCTGGCGATATAGGTGCCGGCGGTTTTAAATCAGGCATGGGTTTGGGTGTGCGCATTAAAACCCCCATCGGGCCGATAATGCTGGATTACGGCCTGCCGTTAAATAAGGAAACTGGAGATGATAAGAAGGGGGGTGGAAAGTTTTACTTTAGCATGAGCCACGGTTTTTAATTGCTCTACAAAGCAAGGGAATATTTCTTCAATATAAATTGAGCGGATAAAGACAATGATTCCAAAACGTTAAAAAGGAGGAAGCGAAATGAGAAGGTTAGGCGTAGTATTGTTGGGAGGGGTGATCGGTTTAGCTTTATGCGCGGGTGTCTCGTTTGCCGCGGAGAAAATGGCGTACGTGGATTTAGGCCGCATCTTTAGCGAGTACGGCAAGACCAAGAGTTACGACAAGGTATTGACCGATAAGGAAAAGGCCTATACCGATGAGAGAGAAAAACAGGCCGCCGATGTAAAGAGTTTTCAGGATAAGATAAACCTGTTGGCCGATAAAGAAAAAGAAGCCAAAAAAGGCGAATTGGATGCCAAGGTAAGGGCCCTTCAGGAATTTGACCGCCAGAGACAGACTGACCTGCGCAAAGAGCAGGATGAGAAGATGAAAGAGATCATGAAGGATATCGAAGGAGCGGTAAAACAGTATTCTGTCAAGGAAGGCTATACCCTGGTATTCAATGAGAGGGTATTGATATACCAGTCTCAGAACTTGGATATCACCGATAAGATCATAGCTATTTTGAATGGTAAGCCGGCTGCAAAGAAATAAGCCAGGTACGGGAATTTTTGAGTGCAAAAGACATTAAGAGAAATAGCCCAAATCATCGGCGGAGAGATAGTCGGCGATGCGGATACTGTGGTGTGCGGTGTCAACGGGATCAAGGAGGCTTGTTCGGGTGAGATCACGTTCCTGGCCAACCCCAAGTACGCGCCGCTCTTAGAAAAGACTTCTGCCTCGGCGGTTATTACCGGCCGGGACGTGAAAATCTCTCCCCGGCCGATTATACGCACGGATAATCCTTCCCTGGCCTTTACCAAGGTAATTTTTCTTTTTGCGCCATCCGGCACCGCGCATCCTGTAGGGATCCATCCCAGCGCCCTGCTGGGTAAAGGCGTTTCCCTGGGGAATGGCGTCGCGATAGGCCCCTACGCGGTTGTGGGGGATAATGTATCTATCGGCGACCGGTCAATTATCTATTCGGGTTGTTTCATAGGCGCGTTCAGCCGTATCGGCAGCGATACCTTAATCTATCCCAACGTCACCATCCGCGAGCGTATCACGATCGGCAACCGGGTCATCGTGCACAGCGGGACTGCCATAGGTTCTGATGGTTTCGGTTTTGTGAATGTCGAAGGTTCTCATCATAAGATACCGCAAGTGGGGACTGTAGAGATCGGCGATGACGTGGAGATCGGCGCCAATGCCGCCATTGACCGGGCCCGTTTTGATAAGACCGTGATCGGCGCGGGCACCAAGATAGACAACCTTGTGCATATTGCTCACAACGTAATCATCGGAGAGAATTCGATTATTGTAGCCCAGGTGGGTATCTCCGGTTCGACTATCATCGGTAACGGCGTTACCTTAGCCGGCCAGGCGGGATTGGTGGGGCATATCACCATTGGAGACGGGGCAATTGTTGCGGCCCAGGGAGGCGTGACTAAGTCCGTTGCGCCTCATACCATGGTCTCGGGTTACCCCGCGAGGACTCACCAAGTCGCCAAAAAAATAAATGCCTGTGTGCAAAACCTGCCCAGGCTCTATGAATCGGTAAAGCAGCTTAAGGAAAAGCTGGCAGAATTGGAAGAAGGGATCAAGAAGGCGCAAAAACATGGATAAACAAAAGACGATCTCCGGAGAATTCAGTCTTTCCGGTATCGGATTACACACCGCAGGCCAAGTTAACCTTAAATTTAAACCTTCTGGCCCTGGCACGGGGATTACTTTCGTGCGCACGGACATCGCCGATAAATCCGGCGTCAAGGTAGGCGTTGAGTCATTGATCCCCCAGGGCCGCTCTCCGCGCAGGACCTCCCTGGGCAACGGCGTTGCCGAAGTCCAGACCATCGAGCATCTCATGGCGGCATTGGCGGGATTAGGGATCGACAATCTTATTATCGAAATAGACAATTCCGAGATCCCTGGTTTAGACGGAAGCAGCCTGAATTTTGCCGAGGCGCTGATCAAGGCAGGCATCAAAGAATTGGATATGCCGCGGCAATATTATGTCGTAAGAGAGCCGGTTTTTGTGGAAGAAGACGGGGCCTCGATTATGGCAGTGCCGGACGATGGATTTAAGATCTCCTATATGCTCAGCTACGATCATCCTATGCTAAAGGCGCAGTTTATGGAATTGACGATCGGGCAGGAAAATTTTAAATCCGAGATCGCCCCGGCGCGCACATTCTGTCTTGAGAATGAGGCGGAGGAATTGCTGAGCCAGGGCGTGGGTTGCGGGGCAAATTATGATAATACGCTGGTCGTGGGTAAAGCAGGCGTGATCAAAAATAAGTTGCGCTTTGAAGATGAATTTGTGCGTCACAAGATCCTTGATCTCATGGGAGACCTCTACGTCCTAGGCCAGCCGATCAGGGGTCATATTATCGCTTTAAAAAGCGGGCATTCGCTGAATCTCAAGCTTTTAAAAAGGCTCCAGAGGGAGAAGCAAAAAAATACTTCTGCCGGAGTAGGCGCCGGATACCATCCTCCCCTGGGGGGAGAGTTGGATGTGGAGGCTATTAAGAAGATACTGCCGCATCGCGATCCGTTTTTATTTGTAGATAAGATCCTTTCTCTGGAGATGGGAAAGCGCGCCACGGGCGTTAAGAATCTGACCCTCAATGACTATTTTTTCAAAGGGCATTTTCCGGGAAGGCCGGTGATGCCTGGGGTGTTGATCGTTGAAGCTATGGCCCAGGTAGGCGGGGTGATGATGCTGGCTCCAGAGGAAAACCGTGGGAAGCTGGCCTTCTTTTTGGCCGCGGACAATATAAAATTCAGAAAGACCGTCCTGCCGGGCGACCAGCTTGTGATGGAGGTTGAGGCGGGAAGGATAAAATCCAAGACCGGCCAGGTACACGGTAAGGCCTATGTCGAAGGCAAGCTCGTTTGCGAGGCAGACCTCATGTTTGCCCTGGTTGAATCCTAGAATGCAGATACACAAAACCGCAGTAGTTTCCCGCAAGGCAAAACTAGCCGATGACATTTCGGTGGGGCCTTATACTATTATTTGCGACGATGTGCAGATCGGCGCCGGCACCAATATAGGCGCCCATTGTTTCATTGAAGGCCATACTAAGATTGGTTCCTCTTGCGAGATCTTTAGTGGCGCGGTAGTGGGGAGCCGTCCGCAGGATCTAAAATTTAAAGATGAGATTACGTACCTTGAGATAGGAAGCAATAATATTATCCGCGAGTACTGCACCTTTAATCCCGGCACAGGCGAAGGCGGCAAGACTATCGTCGGAAGCGGTAACCTCTTTATGGCTTATTCCCACATTGCCCATGATTGCAAGATAGGCGATAATTGCGTCTTTGCCAATAATGCCACTCTGGCCGGCCATGTAACAGTAGAAGACAAGACGGTAATAGGCGGGCTGGTGGCAGTGCATCAGTTTGTGCATCTGGGTACTCTTTGCATCATCGGCGGCTGTTCCAAGGTGGTGCAGGATATACCGCCTTATTCCACCTGCGACGGCCATCCCACGCGCGTCTACGGCTTAAACCTGGTGGGCTTAAGGCGTAATAATATCAGCAGGGATTCAATCCACGCGTTAACCCACGCCTTCAATGTCTTGTTCAGCTCCGGGCTTTCGATCAGGCATGCCTTAGAAAGCCTGGTTAAGGAAGCCTCCGCTTGCCCGGAAGTCGCTTACTTAATAGATTTTATCAAGCGTTCCGAAAGAGGGATATCCCGTTCCTGCAGGGTAATTAAAGAATAAGTATTTCCCGCCTGGCGTGTTTGTAAATACAAAACACGCCGAACGGCGGGATTAATTCGGCCTAACAACTTATGTTCGTTCCACTTCGTGGGACTCCATAAGTTGTGGCCTCATTTAATGGAAAAGATCGGACTTATCGCCGGAAACAGGAAGTTCCCCCTGTGTTTTGCCGAGGCCGCAAGGAAGAACGGCTTTTCTGTCGCGGCAGTGGCCATAAAAGGGGATACCTCGCGGAAATTAAGATCCCTGGTGGATGAGATCCACTGGCTGGGGTTGGATGAATTTAGCCGGATGTTTGAAATTTTCAAGGCCGCCGGGGTAACCAAGGTAGCCATGGCAGGCCAGATCAGCCCGCGCAGTCTTTTTTCCCCCCGGATACAGCGGGACGCGCGCCTTAAAGAATTGCTCGCCGGGCTTACGGATAAAAGGGCGGATACGATATTCAAGGCAATAGCCGAAATGTTGGAGAAATCCGGTTTCCAGCTGCTTGATTCCACCGTTTTTCTTAAAGACTATTTGCCCCAGAAAGGGACCCTTACCCGCAAGCAGCCGGATTTCAAGGCCTGGGAGGATATCTACTTCGGTTTGGCCATGGCTAAAGAGATAGCCGGCCTGGATATTGGCCAGACCGTAGCTGTAAAAGAGAAGGCGATCGTGGCAGTAGAGGCGCTGGAAGGAACGGACAATCTCATTCGCCGCGCCGGACAGATCACAAAAGACAGGGCTGTAATTGTTAAGGTGAGTAAGCCCCATCAGGACCTGCGCTTTGATATACCGGTGGTAGGGTTGAATACGGTGAAGAACCTGGTCAGGATAAAGGCCTCCTGTCTTGCGATTGAGGCGGATAAGACCTTATTTTTTGACCGGGAGGCAAGCGTCAGGTTAGCCGACACAAAAGGTCTTTCGATAGTGGCAGTATAAAAATTGCTGAAAAATTGTCATTGCGAGCCCCGAAGGGGCGAAGCAATCCCGTTTTAGATTGCTTCGGTCGCTTCGCTCCCTCGCAATGACGCCTGAGCGGACTTTTTCAGCAATCTCTATAAAAAGTCTTGACAGGCTTTAAGTTGTTGTGTATAAATAGTATCAACAAGACACCCCGCGCAGATAGTACCTGGCCCAGGCAGGATTTGGGTCAGTATTCACCTAGCGGTGAAGTGTTGCGCGGGTGTTGTCTTTGCAGACAAGGAGGTAGGTATGGCAAGGATCACTAAAAGTGTGTCAGCCGAGTTAAAGCTTCACGCGCCGCAGGCAAGAAGGGTCAATCTTGCGGGTACTTTTAATAATTGGGATACCAAGAAAACAGCGGTTAAGAAAGCCAGCGATGGTAACTGGGTAGCTAAGTTAAGCCTTAAGCCGGGAAGATACGAATATAAATTCGTAGTAGACGGCAATTGGGTGAACGACCCCAGTTGCAGGGCCTGCACCCCTAACGCCTTTGGTTCGCAGAATTGCGTCTTGGAAGTAAGATAATAATTTTATAATTAAAGCCCACCTTCTTAAAGTTCACGTTGGAAATTTGAGGGGTGGGCTTTTTTGTTCAATAATGTTCCTTATCTGATGAAATACATTTATGGACCGTTAAAGTCACGGCGTTTAGGGATGTCTTTGGGGGTCAGCCTAACTCCTTATAAGGTATGCAGTTTTGACTGTGTTTATTGCCAGTTAGGCAAGACCACCGAGAAGACCGTCGAGATCGGCGAATACAGCTCCATAGAGGATATTGTTGCCGAGTTAAAGTTATGGCTGGCGCATCATCAGAAGGAGATAAATGATCTGCAGTATATTACCCTGTCCGGTTCCGGCGAACCTACTTTGAACATAAAGATCGGCCGGTTGATCGCCGAGATCAAAAAGATAGTTTCAGTGCCGGTGGCGGTCATTACCAATGCCTCATTATTATCTTTGCCCGAGGTCCGCCGGGCATTGAGCGGCGCAGATCTGATCGTCCCTTCCCTGGACGCGGTTACAGAAGATGTCTTCGCGCGCATAGACCGGCCCCATGAGAAGATCAAGATAGAAGATGTGATCGCGGGGCTGGTAAGTTTAAGAAAGGAATTCCGGGGCAAGATCTGGCTTGAGGTGATGTTGGTAAGGGGGTTGAATGATGATTTACGGCATATCCGCGAACTTCAGGAAGTTATTCAACAGATCAATCCCGATAAGATCCAACTCAATTCTCCTGTGCGCGCCACTGCCGAAGAAAACGTATCAGCCGTTCCCCGAAGCAAACTCGTTAAGATCAAAGGCATGCTAGGGGATAAGTGCGAGATAGTGTAATGGTCTCCTGCGCCTGTAGCTCAATGGATAGAGCGCTAGCCTTCGGAGCTAGGCGTTGCAGGTCCGACTCCTGCCAGGCGCATAAATATTTTATTGTTTCGCAAAAAAAGTGGTATAATAAAATCAAGTCAGGATTTACACTCGGCTTTATCGGATAGGCCGGTGTTCGCTACCGCGAAGGAGGGAGAAGATGAAGAACAATAAGATTTTGCTCATCTCCGTTGGTTTAGTCATGTTTACTTTTCTGATAACCGGGTGCATAAATTCCGGCAAGATCAAACAGTTGGAAAGTGAGAACACCCGCTTGACCCAGCTGGTCGCGCAAAAAGACGACAAGATAAAGACCCTTAGCGATGACGCGCAGGCAAAACAAAGCGATTTAGACGCCGCTAAGACCGAGTTGGATACTACTAAGAAAGAGTTGGGCAGCGCTAATACGGAGCTGGAGAGCACCAAGAAAGACTTAGACAGCGTAAAAACAGAACTGGATACCGTTAAAAAAGAGGCGCAGAGTTCCAAGGGTGATATAAATAGCGTTAAGAATGAGCTGGAGAGCGCCAAAAAAGACCTAGGCTCTGCTAAAATGGAACTGGAGAGCGTGAAGAAGGCACTGGACAGCACCAAGGCAGAGCTGGATTCTACCAAGAAAGACCTGGATAGCGTAAACAACAGATCAGGGTCTTTAACGACTACTAAGGCGGCTGATACTAAGGCGGCGGGCCAGAAGAAATAACCTTAACGCCCATCAGCTAGTTATCTTTTTTCTATTCCTACCTTTCCCGGCATCGGTAAAAGCAAGGTGAATGATGAAGAAAGCCGCATTCTTCATAATCGTATTTCTGTTGTTTTCTACCCGCTGTTTCCCCCAAACAAAAGAATTGCAATTTAGATCGGTTTTGACCGGCGAAGAATCTAAAACTATAGCCTATGACAAGTATGCCGATGAGAACGGCAAGGAGATATCGGTTAACAAACAAGTCCTTCTGTCGGATAAGGATATAGAGCAGATCGGCATCAGCAAGGATGAGTTTGGCAGGCCAATGGCGGTTGCCGGATTCACGGATTCCGGAAAGAAAAAATATTTTGAGTGGTCCAAGGTGAATATCAGAAGGCAGTTAGCGCGAATATACGCGGGTAAATTTTTGGCAGCCCCTTATATAAACGAAGCTCAAGATACCGGGTTTGCGGCAATACCCGTGGCATCACTAAGTGATGCCGAGGCATTAATCAAAGGCCTGGGGTTTGCTCCTTATTTACAACGCGGAATAAATAATGCCGAGGACGCAAAGACCTCTTACGGGTATGCCAAATACGCCATGGAGAACGGCAGGCAAGAGATCGCAAGAAAGATTTCCCTTCAATTATATAGATACAATCCCAAATCAGAGTTTTTCATGAAGCTGATTAAAGACTACCCGTCTTTGGACATAAATAACGCAGGCCAAAATAAAATAGGAGAAGATTGTTGTTCCGGGCACAGGGGAGTTTGCGGCGATAAATGCTGTGACGGGGTCTCCATATTATCTGCGTGCGAAGAGCTCTATAGGGACGCGACATATTTTGCAAGGCCCGAACCGCCTAAGAGGGATATAACCCTTCCGGGACCGAGTAATTCCGTTATCGGGGGAACGGAAACGCGGGTAAATGTTGTAACCGGCACTGAATCTCCAAAGCAGGTCATAACAGGACCGGAAGAATCAAGTCGTTCTTCTGTGTGGCCGGTATCCCCGCCGAGAAAAAAAGTAAAATCAATAACTCAAGGGGCTTCAGGGTAATAAATTACCAGCAACAGGAGGCAGCTATGAAGAAGGCAAAGATAATGATAATTGACGACGAAGAGGAGATGTGCGAGATAACAAAAAAACTTTTAGAGAGGACAAGGAAGTTCGAAGCGATGTTTTTGACCACAGGAGTAGGGGCGGTTGATCTGGTTAAAAGTTATAAGCCGGATTTGATCCTTCTTGATGAATCTATGCCCGATATGAGCGGTTCCGAGGTGGCCGAGCACCTGTTCGAAGAGCCGCTTACGAAAGATATCCCGGTAGCATTCCTTACCGCCCTGGTAAAAAGCGAGGAAGTGAAGAGAACTTCCGGGCTGATAGGCGGGCGTTTCTTCATCGCCAAACCCGTAGCTCCTGACGAACTCATCAGCAGGATCGAATCGATTCTCAAGCAGTATAAGTCAGACTCGGCCGAATAAGCCTGCAAGAAACATGGGAAGGGGTGGCGGGCTTGACAACCCGCGGGAATATGCTATACTTTTTATGTAAGTTACAAAAGTGACAATTTGTTCTTTTGACCTACTGATAAAGGTAAACCAAGAGTAATCTTGGGGCACAAAGCTGAAGGGTCCTCTATAGGTAATATATAGAGGATAGCCAGCTGCCAAAGGGGAGAAACAAAGAACCGTGAGTGAATATCCCCTCACGGCTATTTTTTTAAAAGCCCTAAAGATTACCTTTAGGGCTTTTTTGCTTTTATGGATACTTATACATGCGCAACAAGAAAACCTCGCCATTTATGGCGAGGATGAACAAGGGTTGCGCAGTATCAACCATAGCAAACCTCGGGCTTTAGCCCGAGGTAGCCGTAGGTTGATTAAGGAAGCGTTTCCGGAAATATCTTTTGTAGGCCTTGTTATGCGGTTTTTAATGAGTATGCTTATTTGGTTATACACTTAAACTACGATGAATTAAGTTGACAGCGCGCTAGCGTAACAGTGCGTGAGGGAGGATCGTAATGGAAAGATATCATATTACTTGCAATGCAATATCCATATTTTTCTTGGCAGCGCTTGTTTTTTTTGTAGGCATTGCGTGTCAGCTTACGTATGCAGAAAGTGACCCTAAGGATAGTTCGTCCGTGATAAATAATGATGCGTTACGCATGGCGAAATATCTTGCCACCGTTAAGGGGTATTTATCTGAAACGCGCACTGCTTTGCTTGCTGCCAAGGATGGGGGCAAGGAGTATGTTGCCAGCCTTTTTGGCAGGGGAAGCTATGGAGGTATAGGAGATTACCAATTGCTGGTTGGTAGGCAGGGGAGTCCTGAGTATGCGGCATTCAAGTCAGCAATTGATACGTGCATGGCTGATCCTGGGGGCGCGCTGATCACCTTAGAGGATCAAGCGTATGGTCCAAGCCTTGCGTATGACAATCCTAATTTTGGGCTGTTATTCCGTTACCAGAAGATGGCAGAGTCACCCTATCCTTTGAAACGCGACAGTAAGGGGAAATATGTCATGGTTTATCCTGAGGGCCAGCATGCAGCGGATAATTGCGTGGCAATGTTGAAGAGCCGAAACGCATCAGTGGTTAATGCCATAAAAGCGTATCTAGATGTAGTTGAGAAAAACGTTACAACTGCGTTGTCGAATGTCCCTGCAACGGCTGCGGAGGGTGAAATAGTTTTTTGATATTCCAGGAAGGCGGCATAATTTGACTATGAGAACACTAAATGCATTCGTACGTTTTAGTTAACGCTTG
>JAPLLV010000054.1 GCA_026387405.1 Candidatus Omnitrophota bacterium | reverse complement strand
CGTATTGATTATTATTTGAACATCATTGAGAAGGCAGGACTCAGGGTAGAGGACAGGTTCTGCGATATCCATATCAGCGAGGAAGACTCGGAATTTACGGATAAATTTCTTAAGGAACAGGGGATCAGAGAAAAGGATTTCTTAGTGGGTATAAATGCCGGCGGGAATTGGCGGCCGAAACGCTGGCCAAAGGAAAACTGGGCGGCCTTGGCAGATTACCTGATCCGGGACCTGGGGGCCAGGGTGATTATTACTGGCGGCCAGCAGGATAAGCCGTTAGCTAAAGATATCCTTGGCCTGATGAAAGAAAAACCGATCATTGCCTGCGGGGCGCTTAATTTAAAGCAGTTTGGCGCGCTATGCAAAAGGCTGGATTTATTCATTAGCGCGGACACCGGGCCGCTGCATATTGCCAATGCTACCGGGGCAAAGCAGATCATTGCCCTTTTTGGCCCTACCTCGCCCGATATCACCGGTCCTGTGCCGGTAAAAAATACGATTATCTTGCAGAAAGACCCGGGTTGCAAAATTCCCTGCTATGTTGTGGATTGCAAGGATAACCGCTGTATGAAGATGATCACGCCGGAAGATGTAATGGAGAAAGTAAGGTTAATCAAAGTTAATCAACGTTAGCCCAGGTTAACCGAGGTTGCGTTTTAAAAGCAACTTTGGTTAACATTGTTTAACATAGATTAACCTGGATTAACTTTAAGATTATGATAAAAAAAATTCTTTTTATTACCTTAAGCAATATCGGAGACGTGATCCTGACCCTGCCGGCCTTAGATACTTTAAGGCAGAGTTTTCCTTCGGCGCAGATCACCGTTATCTGCGGCTCCAGGCCCAAAGAATTATTTGAGAATAACCTGAATATCCACAGTCTGATCATCTTTGATAAGCGCTCACCCTTAAGAGAGAAGATAAGATTGTTCCGGCGCTTAAGCCAAGAGAAGTTTGACCTGGTGGTAGACTTGCGTAATAGTTTTTTCGGGGCGCTGCTGCCGGCAAGGGCGCGGGTTTCTTTCCTTCCTTTTGTCCCCTCGTCCATAAAACACATGAAGGACAGGCATCTTTATAAAATTCAAAATTTAAAAGTCAAAAGCCAGAACTTAAATATCCTCACTTCGATCATTACTATGAAGACCGAGGAAGAGGAATATATAAACAAGAAGCTTAAAGATCATGGTGTAAGCGATAAGGATAAAGTCATCTTGATCGCCCCCGGAGCGCGCAGCCACATCAAAAGATGGAACCAGGATAAGTTCGCGCGCCTGATCGAGGCTTTGGTTGAAGAATTCAAGGCCAAGATAGTCTTGATCGGAGACAAGGATGATTCCGCGATTGCCAAATATATTATTGAACATTGCCGGTATCCGCTTCTGGATCTCACCGGCACTACCAGCCTGATCGAACTCGCGTATTTATTAAAGAAGGCGGACCTTGTGGTTACCAATGACAGCGCGATCTTACACCTGGCGAGTTACCTGGACCGCGCGATCGTGGCTATCTTCGGGCCCACCGATGAAGCAAAATACGGCCCCTGGTCAAGCAGGTCAGTCTTTGTAAAAAAAGATATTGCCTGCCGGCCCTGCGGAAAAGCGCAGTGCCGTTTAAACAGCATGGAATGCATACAGATGGTGCAGGTGGAGGACGTGCTTAAACAGGTGAGGAATATTCTCAAGGGGACTGTCCCCGCAGAGCTATATCCGTCAGTGGTCTTGAAGGGGACTGTCCCCGATTTAAAGCGTATCCTTATCGTGCGCACCGACAGGATAGGGGATGTGGTTTTATCCACCCCGGTTATAAAGGCAGTGCGGGAGAGATATCCCAGCGCCTACATTGCCATGATGGTCAGCCCTTATACTAAAGAGATCGTTGAAGGTAATCCTTACTTAGATGAAGTGATCATCTATGATAAAGACACAAAACATAAGAGCTGGCGCAGGACTCTAGAGTTCGCCAGGAACCTTAAGAAAAAAAGGTTTGACCTGGCGCTTATACTGCACCCGACCAACCGCGTGCACCTGGTGACTTTTTTGGCAGGGATAAAAAGAAGGATCGGATATGACCGCAAGCTCGGTTTTTTGCTTACCGACAGAATCCCTCATACTAAACAAAGCGGCCAAAAGCACGAATTAGAATATAATTTTGACCTGCTCAAAGTTTTGGGCATTACGCCGGCGGACAAAAATATCTTTGTGCCGATAAAATCGGAGGCAATACAGGCCGTAGACGAACTGTTAAGGCGGGAAGGTATAAAAGAAAAAGACGCGCTGTTGGCGATCAATCCCGGGGCGAGCTGCCCTTCCAAGATATGGCCGGCGCAAAGATTTGCCGAGGTAGCGGACAGATTGGCGCAAGGATACGGTTTTAAGGTTTTGGTAGTTGCCGGGCCTAAAGAGAGGCCCTTGGCGCAGGACCTTATTACCAATATGCGGGAAAAGGCCATTGATCTGGCAGGCAGGCTTTCGCTCTCGCAATTGGCGGCCTTGTTATCGCGCTGCAGCCTATTCATCTCCAATGATTCCGGGCCGGTGCATATCGGCTCGGCAGTAGGGGTGCCGGTGATCTCCATATTCGGCAGGGACCAGAAAGGTTTGAGCCCGAAACGCTGGGGTCCGGTAGGCAAGAGGGACCGTTTTTTGCATAAGCCCGTCGGCTGCATTGAATGCCTGGCGCACAACTGCGTCCGGGAGTTCAAGTGCATGCAGGCGATAAGCACGCAAGATGTCTTGAACGTGGCAGAAGAAATTTTGAAAGGAGGAGTTTAAGATGAATCAGAAGGCTATAAAGTGGCTCTATCAGGAGATTCCGGAACTGGTAGCCAAAGGCATCTTAACTCAAGAAGCAGCCGGAAAGATACGAGAATACTACGGAGAGATAAAGACTACCGGCAAGAGATCGATCACGTTAATAATTTGCGGGACCGCGGGAGCGCTTTTAATAGGATTAGGGATTATCCTGCTTCTCGCTTATAACTGGGAACAATTTTCCCGCCTTACCAGGGCTATCCTTTCATTTGCTCCCTTAATCATAGGGCAGGCTTTGGCTTTGTGGGTTTTATTGAAGCGGCCGCAGTCCACGGCATTTAAAGAAGGCACTGCGACTTTTCTAAGCCTTATGGTTGGGGCTTCGATAGCTTTAATCAGCCAGACATACAATATCCCCGGAGAAATGGGGACCTTCATTTTAACCTGGATGCTTCTTATCTTGCCGCTGGTATATCTTATGCAGGCATCTTTACCCGCAGCGATCTATTTGATCGGGATTACGTCATGGGCAGGGAGTAGTTGGGATAATCCGCTCAAGACGATTTTGTTCTGGCCATTGGCATTTATGATCGCGCCTCATTTTATCTGGGCTTTACGCCGGGAGATTTACGCGATACGCGCCACCATACTTTCTTTGATCATGGCCATATGCGTTTCTTGCGCTACAGGTTTTAGTCTGGGCAAGACCTGGCCCGGCGCTTGGGTTATACTTTTCCCAACTATTTTCGCTATATTTTATTATCTGGGTTCGCGGAAATTTATCGGCCTTACTTCAAACTGGCAGCGTCCTTTGCGCGTCATAAGCGGTATAGGCCTTTTTGTGCTCGCATTGCAGTATACCTTCCGTTATATCTGGCAATATCTCATAGCTGAACATGAGAGTTACGGTTTTACAACAATTCAAATTAATGATATGCGTGCTTTACCAGACCATATCATTACCTTAATCCTAATTGCTATAGCAATATTATTCTTCTACGATACTGTCAAGCGTAAGAACTTAATCCTTTCCCTATTCCTGGTAGTGCCACTATTGTCCATCTTGGCCTATCTTTTGCGAAAAGAGTCGGTTATCATCCCATTACTGATTTTCAATATTTACGTGTTTGTCCTGAGCATCAGCCGTATCATGCAAGGTATCCGCA
This sequence comes from Candidatus Omnitrophota bacterium, assembly GCA_026387405.1. GTDB lineage: Bacteria > Omnitrophota > Gorgyraeia > Gygaellales > Profunditerraquicolaceae > JAPLLP01. The sequence continues at coordinate 51,738 of JAPLLV010000054.1, read as the reverse complement.
GTAATAATTTAGCAGTCGTTAATACCGGCATGTTGCTTTTAGCAATACTTATTGTCGCGAGGTTTTTTGACAGCGATATCAGTTTTATCATAAAGGGGTTAGTTTTTATAGCCGTTGGTATCGGTTTCCTGGCTACAAACCTATTCCTCATGCGCCGGAAGGAGGTGCTAAATGAGAAATAACCTGATCATAGGATTATTCTTTTGCCTTGCCTGCGCGCAAATTATCACTCCCTTATCAATGTTAACAAACCGCGAATCTATTCTCAAGTCAGGCGCGCAATTTAAATTTAAAACGGAACCGGTTGACCCCTACGATGCTTTCAGGGGAAGATACGTGGCTTTGCGGATCCAGGGTAATAATGCCCCAGCCCCTCAAGGGGTGAAATTAAACAGCGGACAGAGTGTGTACGCGCTTATAAATAATGATGAGCAGGGATTCGCCAAGATTACCTCATTAACTACCAGCAGGCCGGCAGGTTCGGCATATATTCTAGCAAAAGTGCGCTATAGTGCCGGCGAAAGGGTGGTGCTGGATTTACCTATCGACCGATATTATATGGAAGAAAAGTCTGCGCCTAAAGCGGAGAGGCTTTATAGAGAACATAGCAGGCGGGGTAATGAAGATGCTTATGTAGTTATACGGGTGAAAAATGGTTTAGTGGTGATTGAAGCATTGTATGTTGGCGGAAAACGCATAGAAGACGCCGTGAAAGAAGATAGGAAATAATATGCCTTTACATAACACAGGTTTATTTATAATTCTGGCAATGGTATTATTATTGCCTTTTTTGGTAAAAAAGATAGAGGAAGAGCTTGAGCTTTTCCTCTTCTTTATGGGCTGCCTAGCAGTGACCATAACAACGCAGTGGAATGCGCACCTTATCAAAGAGGCTTTTAGCGAGCCTATAAAAATAACCCTGGCGGTTTTTTGCGCGGGCTTATTGTTCCGCATCCTTCAAAAACCTCTCGCGGAACATATTGATAATATGGTAGGAAAGCTGGGATTGAGATTTTTTATTGCCCTCGTTATCGTAGTGCTGGGTTTTCTTTCCAGCGTCATAACCGCTATCATAGCTTCATTGGTCTTGGTGGAAATAGTCCATTGCCTAAAACTAAAAAGAAGCGCAAAGATAAGAATTGTGGTGCTGGCCTGTTTTTCCATCGGGCTGGGAGCGGCGCTCACCCCCATAGGAGAGCCTCTTTCGACTATTTTTATTGCCAAGCTCAGGGGCGAGCCTTATCAAGCCGGGTTCTTCTTTATCTTGAAAGAATACGGGTATTACATAGCATCGGGTATTATTGTTTTTGGCCTGCTGGGAATATTTTTAGTATCTCCGGGCAGGCATGCAGATATCGCGTGTCTTAAGGAAGAGAGGGAAAGCATAAAGGATATATTAATGCGCACGGCTAAGATTTATTTATTCGTCATGGCGCTTATATTCCTGGGCAGGGGGTTTAAGCCCATCATCGAAGAATATATTTCCCGGATTTCCTATCAGGGGCTTTACTGGATGAATATGATCTCAGCTATTGTTGATAATGCTACCCTTACCGCTGCCGAAATAGGACCAACCCTGCAGCCTCATCAGATCAAAGCCGCGCTTCTTGGGCTTTTAATATCCGGCGGGATGCTTATACCGGGTAATATACCCAATATAATCGCGGCGGGGAAACTTAAAATAAAAAGTTCCGAGTGGGCAAAATACGGCATCCCCTTAGGGTTGATTATTATGTTCGCCTGCTTTTTATTATTGTAATACAGGGAACAAATGGGAAAACCGACAAAAGGACAGGTTAACTTAATTCTTGCGGCCATACTTTTGTTCTCTTTATTGATCCGCCTGCCCGCGTTATTTACCCGGCACATAGAAAATGACGAAGTAATTTATCAGGTCCTGGCAGACAAGGTAGCTAATAATCCTTCCGATTATTCTATCCGAGGCACACCCCTGGTTGACCAGCTCCCAAGATCAATCTACGATCAGCCGCTTTTTCATCATCCGCCGTTGTTCGCCTATCTTTTAGGTTTAATTAAAAATATATTTGGAGCCAGGTGGGAGATATTGATCCCTATCCTGGCAGCGGTTTTTACCAGCCTTGTAGTCTTCTTGATCGGCAAAGAACTGTACGGAGAAGGCGTTGGACTTTTGTCCAGTTTCTTCTTCTCCATCTGTCCCGTAGCCCTCCATGCCTCTACAAAGATATGGATGGATACTTTGTTGGGTTTATTCTGCGTTTTAAGCGTTTATTTCGCGATAAAAGCGCTAAAGAAAGAAGTTATTATCTGGTATATTTTATCAGGGGTAAGTCTTGGTTTGGCTATGCTTACCAAGTGCACGGCGTTATGTATCATCCCCGCGCTTTTATACATCCTGTTTAAAGACGGGTTTTCCAAAAAAAAGATTAAGGATTTTTCTATCCTCGGGATTGCCGCGCTTTTTATAACCGCGCCATGGTTTATTCTATTTTATAAAACCTTCCATACGTTTCTGCCCTGGTGGGCGCGCCAGAATGAGGAATCTATGCGGATGTTCCCGTTCTTAAAAATGGCGATAGGGCGGCCCGTTTATTTTTACTTTACTAATACCGTCATAATAGCACCTATATATCTATTCGGGTTTATTGAAATGATACGAAGATTGAAGACCCGGGGCAGATTGATCGAAACAATATGGGTGCTATCATTTATCTCGGGGCTTACAATTATTGGGGCAACGGGCGGCCTGGGGTATATAACGAGGTATATCTTGCCCGCCTTACCCGGCTTAGCGCTCCTATCCGCCGGTTTTTTGGAGAATAGAAATAAATACTTCTGGATTTTAGCTTGTTCATTCTGCGCGTATTCTCTTTTTCTGGGGATCATCAATGCCTACTTTTTCCAGGTAGCAGACGTATATGGTTATTCTTATTTTTTCAGCGGACCAAAATAATTTATATGGAAAATCCGGAACTATCCATTATCCTGCCCACTTTAAATGAGCGGGAAAATTTGGCGGTACTTATACCCGGAATAGAAAAATTCTTTCATCAGGTTAAGCACGAAATTATCATTGTCGATGATAATTCCACTGATAATACTTCAGGCCTGGCATTAGAATTGAATAAAACGTACGGGAATATTAGATTCATAACAAGGAAGAACAAACGTGGTATTGGATCGGCTCTTCATGAAGGCTATGATTTTGCGCGATCTGGAATTATTCTTTCAAGTGACGCCGATTTATCTTTTTCAGTTAAAGACATGAAAAAATTGTTTGATAAGATTATCGAAGGTTATGATCTCGTGGTTGGCTGCAGGCATAGTATACGCGGCAGTTATTATGAGATGAAAGATTTGCGTACCACTATCAAGGGTTTGATCAGCAAGCTGGGAAACAACGCTTTAAAAATTTTATCCGGATTAAACATAGATGATTTTTCGGCTAATTTCAGGGCAATCAAAAAGGATTCCTGGAATGTTCTTGAAATTGACGAGAATACCAATGTTATGCTGTTTGAAATGATCATAAAAGCAAAACACAAGGGATTGAAAATAGCACAAGTCCCGGTTACTTTTGTTGACCGGGTTTATGGCCAGTCAAAACTAAACCTTATGATCGAGATCCCGAAAGCTTTTTTAAAAACATGTTATTATTTAATTAAATATAGATAAAACAAAGGATCGGGGACGTTCCCCAAGATCGCGGATTTTTCCGCAGGGAGGGAAATAGAAATGGATGCATTAGAGCTGATAAAGATCAGGAGGAGTATCAGGGAATATAAGGATAAACCTATACCCAAAGAGATATTAGAAAAGATAATAGACGCGGCCAGGTTTGCCCCTACGGCCAGGGCAGTCCAGCCCTGGGAGTTTATTGTGATCACCAAAGCGGAGACGCTCAAGAGAATAGCGGGATTGGCAGAGAATGGAAGATTCCTTGCCCAGGCCAAGGCCTGTATCGCGGTTTACTGCCAAGATACCAAATATTATTTGGAAGACGGCTGCGCGGCCACGCAAAATATCCTTCTGGCCGCAGCTGATCTAGGTGTTGGTTCTTGCTGGGTAGCCGGGGATAAAAAGCCGTATTGCAGTGAGATAAATAAGATACTCGGCCTTTCCGATGCCTTTAAACTTATCAGCCTGGTTCCTCTGGGTTATCCTAAAGGGGAGAATAGTTTTAAAGCGGCTGAGAAGAGAAGCGTACAAGAAATACTGCACTGGGAGAAGTTTTAAAAAGAGGAGGCAAGGAAATGAGAAGATCGTTTATTTTATTAGGGGTATGTCTGCTTGTAATCTTTAGCTATAATCTACTATCATTACAACAAGTGCGTGCCCTGGAGGAAGGGACATTCGAATCCTTCGGGCATGTCTATAATTCTAAATCATTTAACAGCAGTAATTATAAGGAATCCGCTGCGCTTAGTGAAGTTATGCCTATTTTCGAAGAGATCAGGATGGCGATACAAAAAAGAGATATCGAGTCATATAAAAGATATGCCTCGAGCAATGTTATTAAAATGATCGCACAATATGGCATGAAACTAACGGACAAATCACCCGTAGAGGTTTCTTTCGATGCCGGCTGGGAAGGAAAAGAAGCCGTACTTATGAATGTTACTTTGAAATATTCCGGGGAAGATGATACCCAGGGCTCTCCGGTATTTATTAAAGAAGATGGTAATTGGAAAATGGATACAGGGCTCGGACTTAAATATTAAATAGGAACTTCCTGAACCCCGGATTCGGAAGAGAAAAATGAGATCCCATACCCAATATTTATGGTTTAACACAAAGAACAGGCAGGAGTTTATAAATATAACCCCGCAGGTGGAAGAAGAGCTTAAGAAGAGCGGGATTAAGGAAGGCCTGTGCCTGGTGAATGCGATGCATATCACCAGTTCGATTTTTATCAATGATGATGAGCCGGGGCTGCATAGCGATTTCAGCGCCTGGCTGGAAAAACTTGCGCCATACGGTAAAGATAAATACAGGCATAACCTTGGCGGCGAAGACAATGGAGATGCCCACCTGAAAAGGACCATAATGGGCAGGGTAGTAGTAGTCGCGATTACTAACGGCAAACTTGATTTCGGCCCGTGGGAACAGATATTTTACGCAGAATTTGACGGCCGGCGTAAAAAGCGGGTCTTGCTAAAAATAATAGGCGATTAAGGCGTTGAAAAATAGAAACGTCCCCATTTTTACAATAGGGACAGAAACCAGAGATGAACAATAAACAATTAGTAGTTGTTTAGGAGCAGAAGATTATGCCTGAATGGAATCCGCCTGTTGAATGTCCTCAGTGTAATAGTAAGGATACGCGGTTTGTCGAGCCTAATGAGGAAATGTCGATTTATGAATGCAATATATGCGGCTGTCGTTTTGAGATAGAAGAGGATTAATAAGAACTAGACGAACCTGGGGCGTTTCCAAAACAGGCGTTAATGTCTTAACGAAGGAGGAAGCGTGGAGAATAAAAAATCGATTGGAGTTATAGTGTTTTCTTGGATTTACTTGATTTCAGCCGTTAGTTGCATATTAGCAGCGCTAATATCATTCGCAATTATCAGCCTGCCACAGGAACATAAAATTGAAGTATTGAAAAATCCTACCACACAGCAATTGGGGATTAATTCTATCGCGGAAATAGACAAATATTATCAGTCAAAGATAAAACAAACATTGCCCTTAGGAATTATTACGCTAATAGCCACAATTGGGCTGTTCAGGCTAAAAAGATGGTCTTTAACTGGGATTATCTTAGTTGCAATTTGGGGCATATTGGATCAGGCTTTTAAGATTTTGGGTAAAAATACTGTACATTATCCGCTCTCCGTGGGTTATAATATTTCCGTTATCTTTGGTTTATTACTGTACATACTAACTATCTATTTCTTCACCCGTCCCAAAGTAAGGGAACAGTTTAGGTAACCGGAGCTACAAAAAATAGGACCGTTTCCAATTTTTGAAAAACAGAAACGTCCCCACTTTACGATTGTTTATATATAGATAATCAAAAGATAAAGAGAAAATTAAATTATGTGCACTTTAAATTGTTTTAAATGGGTAGGTGCAAATTTATCGGTTGATGAAGTGATAGGTAAACGGGTCATTGAAATCGGTGCTTATGACGTTAACGGTAGCCTGCGTTACGTTGTTGAAATGCTTAAACCTGCAAAATACTTGGGGGTAGATATTATCCCCGGCCCCGGAGTGGATTTAATCTGTCCTGCAGAAAAACTTGTTGAGAAATTTGGCCAGGAAAGCTTCGACGTGGTTATTGTCACGTGTGTTTTGGAACATATCAGGGATTGGAGATCTGCTGTTTCTAATATAAAGCGCATCTGTAGTCCAAACGGCATCATGCTTATTTTTGTACCGTCAAATTACTTTTATCATAGTTTTCCAAATGATTTTTGGCGATACTCTCAAAACGATATCAGGTATATTTTTGCAGACTGTGAGATTTTAAATATCGGAGAAGACCCCAACCGTCCTTCAAATGTATATGCTAAAATAAAAAAGCAAACTAACTTTCGAGAAATAGATCTTTCCGGATACCCGCTATACTCAATTGTTGTTAATAGGAAAGTCAAAGATATAACCGGTCAAGATCTCAATAGCCTGTATTTTAAATTTGTTGTTTTTAAGAGCAGGGCAAGGGAATCTATCCTAAATATCGGACATTCTATCATATCTCGATTATAATATATTATTTAGAAACGAATCGGGGACGTTCCCCCAAACCACTTTACGATTGTTTATAGATGGATAATCAAAAGATAAACATTAAGAAAATTATTGCAAGAGAAGGTTTGATTTTGTTGGGTATCGCGATCCTGGGATTGGCTGTATATTTTATTGGCAGGCATTTTAATAGTATTTATTTAATCCAGCACCAAGAGGCTAAGTTCAAAATCATAAAGCAAATGAAATATTCTCTGGTCGGTTATACGCCATACATAAGGATCATGTCTCTTGGCAAAAACATTGCTTTGTTTGGTTATCCCATTATTGCCGTTATTCGCTTTATCCTTTGGGCGCTTAAGACACTGAAGGAGAAATGAAGGGGAAACAGGTATATAGACGCTTTCCGTCCTAAACGGGAAACTGTCTTCATGCTGTGCTGGAAAGTGTCTGTAAAATAAATAAGCCTTGATTTAGACGCGATTATACGGTTAATTGTATCAGATATTGAAGCGATTATTCATGTTAATCGCTTCAGGAGGCTGAAGAAAAAATAGAAACGTCCCCATTTTACAATCTGGTATGGCCATAGCCGGAAAATCGACTCTACTGGGAGAACGAATGAAAAACGGCAAGTTACTTATTAAGAGCATTATATTTGGGGTAACGGTTTTTATCGTCACGCAATTTTTTTTATTTTGGTATAAACCTTTGTTGGCGTTTGTTACTAAAGAGAACCTGGGGGAGCCAGTAAAGATTTTATTGTATAATTTACTACGTACTCTCCATGGAATCTCCTATCCTTTTTCGAAAGCTTTATTTATTTTCTTAAAAGACCGCTCGCTACTGTCAATATTATTTATAAAAAGCTTTGATTTAATGTTTTGGGTATGTTTATTTGTAACCTTATTATATCCAACGCCTAAAAAGAGGCTCGTTGGTGTGACAATCTATGGAATTTTTATTATCTCGGTATCCCTTACTTTTCTTTATTCAGGAATTGGTAACTTTTTTGACAGTTCGCTTCTTAAACCGCACCTTCGTCTATGGGGTATTTCTTACATCATTCTCAGCTTATTGTCATTGATAAGTGCAGTGACCTTGTTACTCCTAAAAACACAGGGCCGAATATTAACAATTTGTGCTTCGGTGATTCTCCTTTTGTATTACGGATATTGGCTCTTTAATTACCACGCAATGTTACTCAAGCATTCTGATTATTTTTAATTTATTACCTTACGCGCCCCAAAGTAAAGGAGCAGTTTAAGCAGCAGGTGTTATAACTTAATAACCTGTCCACTAAACAGGGGAAGGTCATTTCACAATTTTGGTTTTGTTAATTTTACATATTACAATTAATCTCGATTGGCACAAAGAATGCAGGGAAACAGGGAAACAGACACTTTCCAACGTAGCTTGGGTACAGTTTCCCGATTACTTGGTTATTTAAGCCCTTTTGAGTATGAAAAACAGGCGTTAGTTTCTTAACGAGGAGGTAAAAGATGAAGCACAATAGTTCCAGAATAATGATGTTTTTTTTAGTAGGGATATTATTTTTAAGTGTTTCTTCTGTCTATGCTGAGACTGCGGAAGAGTATTTTAATCGTGGGCTTTTCTATGCCGGTAAAGGTAACTATTCTCAAGCCATCTCTGACTATACCAAGGCCATTAAAATTGACCCTAATTATGCAATGGCCTACGACCTCCGTGGGTCTGCCTATGTTCAACAAGGCAACTTTACTCAAGCCATCTCTGACTATACCAAGGCCATTGAAATTAACCCTAATGATGGAGGGGCCTACCGTGGCCGCGGGCGTGCCTATTATAAAACAAAAGAATATGACAAGGCTTGGGCAGATGTAAATAAAGCAGAAGAATTAGGGCTTACCATTGAACCTGAATTCCTCAAACTGTTAAAGGGGGACTCTGGTAGAGATAAATAGGTTAACTTGTTTTTAGTCAATTCCACAATGGGCTGGACTTAACCGTTCAGAGTCCTTTTTGTTTAAAAGGGCGCATTCGACGCTCGGTTACCTGAGTTCTTCCGAATACAAAAAACATGCAGCACTATCTTAATGGAGAGATGGAGGAATAATGGAGAAGGAAAGGTTAGTGATTTTGTTGCTGGTATTTAGCTTGTATTTCCCATCTCTATCTTTTGCTGAAACCATTGTTTTGAAATCCGGAAAAACTATGGAAGGCAAGTTAATTGAAAAAACAGATAAGTATATAAAGATAGATTTTTATGGAGTTCCTTTAACGCTTTTCATGGATGAAGTAGAATCTATTGATGGGCAGCAGGTAATTTTTAAATCTGCGGCATCTCTTAATAAGCCTAACACGGCTTCTGATATAGGGCCCAAAATAGAATCTCAAAAAGAGAATAATACAAATGTTGAGACCGTGGAAGGATATTTACAAAGTGGTAATGCTTATCATAAGCAAGGTAACCTTGCTCAAGCTATCTCTGATTATACCAAGGCCATTAAAATCAATCCTAATTATATGGAGGCATATCACAACCGTGGTATTGCTTATGCTGACCAAGGTAATTTGTCCCAAGCTGTCTCTGACTATACCAAGGCCATAGAAATAAACCCTAACGATGCAGGGCCATATTATAGCCGCGGGGTTGTTTATGATAAACAAGGTAACTTGTATCAAGCCACCCCTGATTATACTAAAGCTATTGAGATTAATCCTATGTACGCAGCTGCCTACTATACTCGTGGAACTGCTTATTACAAGCAAGGCAATGTTGCACAAGCTATCTCTGACTATACCAAGGCTATAGAAATAAGCGCTAATCCTGCAGATGTCTATTCCAACCTTGACGTTGCCGAGCGCGGAGATGCCTTTTTCAACCGCGGCGTTGTTTATGCTGAACAAGGCAAATTATCTGAAGCTGTCTCTGACTATACCAAGGCCATAGAAATAAACCCTAACAGTTCAGATGCTTATATCAACCGTGGAATTGTTTATGTTGACCAAGGTAATTTGTCTCAAGCTATCTCTGACCTTACAAAGGCTATCGCAATTAACCCTAACGATGCAGAGACCTATCAAAAACGCGGCTTGATCTATTATTTGGCCAAAGAATATGATAAAGCCTGGGCAGATGTACATAAAGCAGAAGAGTTAGGACAAACTGTTAATCCTGAATTTCTCAATAAACTTAAGAAAGCATCGGGAAGGGATAAGTAAATCGTCAATTCGCAAACAGGCATTAATATTTTAACAACCTGTCCACTAAAGAGGGGAAGGTCACAATGAAAGAAATTATTGTTGTTTTGATCGCGTCTATGGCATGCGCTGGCTGTGCTTCAAGCCCGTTGTTCAAACCATCGACAGCTGATCGAGTGTCTTACGTCCAATCAATAAAAGATGTCGACCCAAATATTAAGAAAGCAATCGAACAGGGTTTGGTTGTTAAGGGGATGACAAAAGAAGATGTTTTGGCATCTTGGGGGAAGCCCCATTCTATAGGCAACAGAAAAATAGCTCCTCAATTTTATAAGGATAACGAGGAACAGTGGGAGTATAGGTGGGATATTGTGTCAATGGCGAATAAGTTCGTTCATTTTAAAGATGGCATTGTCGATAGCGTTGATTTTCTCTACGAATAGGGATCGGGGCGTTCTCCAAGGTGACAGGTGAAGCGAGAAAAGAGACATTTTCCAGCGTAGCTTGGGTACAGTTTCCCGTTTAGAATGGAAAGCGTCTGTTAAAGTGCAAAGAAGTATACGAAACAGTTTCAAGGGTTTTGCATCGTTAAGACGTTAACTCAAATTCGGCAAAGACTGTAAATTCAATTTGCGAGAAGCGAGCGAATCGGGATTGGGAATGTTCCCCAAGGTGACAGGTTAAGGGAAACAGACACTTTCCAGCGTAGCCTGGGTACAGTTTCCCGATTAGAATGGAAAGTGTCTATAAAATGCTAACTAAAAGGAGGAAATTATGATAAAAAAGCTAAGCATCATTATTTTGGCGCTAATCCTTTCTGGTTGTGCTGAATGTACCAAACACTTCATTATAGACCGAACGAATGCTACGAATGTTAGTTTCGATGTTACTCTAGATAAGGGATTTGTCAGAAGTATGTCTTCTATCGGAGGTGGGGAGGCTGCAATGCTTCTTCTTGTGGGGCCATTTACTAACAATGGCGTTTTGCTCGTAGGTAAAGAAAATATTCCCTCAGGAGAAAAAATGGCTTTTCGCCAACGATTGAGCTGGGGTAAGAACAATTTTGAAGTTTTATTGAACAATAATACGACATACCAGCTAGTAGCTTTGGTTCAGGGAACACGCACAGGAAGTAAAAATGTTGGTAGTATTCAGGTCGGAGCAGGAGGCAGTCAACACTGTACAATAAATTTACTCGAAAACGAGGTTAGCGTAAAGTAGTTTATAGTTTGTGCAAAATAGGGGATAATTTCCTTTTTAAGCACACCGGGGACGTTCCCCCAAAGTGACAGGTTAAGCGCTTATAAGTAGTGATAAATAAATAGATTGGAACACGGGTTTTCAAAATTAGCCTTATGATCGACATAGTTGAATTCTTGGTCAAAAGAGGAAAGAAGGAACATGGCGTTGCCGTGCGTACCCTGGCTACCCTCCTGGGTGCAATACTCTTTCTAGTCGGGATGCCGGCATTTGTTTTCTGGATGGGCAATGTTTTTATGAGGCAGCCGATTATGCCGGAATTGTTATCGCGGATAATTTCAGGAGTGTCATTTGCTGTAGGAGTTCCTTGGATGGTCTGGGCTATAGCTTGGCAGCTGGTGAAAGGTAAAGGTACGCCTGTGCCAGTTGTGCCGACCAAACATTTTTTGAATAATGGACCATATCGTTTTGTACGTAATCCAATGATGCTGGGATTTTTTCTTTATCTTCTTGGCTGGGCCTTATGGCGGAATCAATGGGGTTTTCTTATATCAGCCATAGGCGTAAAGGTATTGTTATGCTTTGAGATTAAGTTTATTGAAGAGCCAGAGCTTGTCGGCCGCTTCGGCGATGCCTATCGCGAATACAAGAAGGAAACGCCCTTTATATTCCCCAATTGTATTCGTAATTGCTTAGAAAGAAATAAAATATTTTTTGAAACAATCACAGCCACCTCTTTATCAATAATGGCAATTATAATATCAGTACAGGCTAATAAAATTGCATCAAATCAACTCGCATTATCGCAGGAGCCAGTTATTAGAGTCGTTCCAGAAAAAACAGTTATAGGGAATAATGTTGCTAGTTTTACGCTATCTTTGAAAAATGCTGGCCTATCCAATATTATTGATATAGAGATTTATGAAGATTATTTTGTAGCACAAAAACTACCAGACAAACCTATCTCCCTAAACCGTTTTGGTATATTTTCTATACAGCCAAATCACATTATTCCTGTTATTAAGAAAGGAGAGGCTAAAGATTTTCAGATAGAATTTAAAGAAATCCATAAGCAGATGTTAGACTTCTTTCTTTCAGATGCAAAAGGATACAAAGCGGGACTTCTTCGTCTTATTGTAAGATATAATAGGGAGATTGATGGTCGTGAATTTTCTTTTGCTAAAGTTTTCTTTATTGATTTTAGCGGTAAAGTTCTTCTTGATAGTTATCCGAGAGGAATCGAGCAAGAGTTTTTTTCTATAGAGGAAGTTAAAGCAGCTCTTGGTATAAGATAAGGAATTGGGGGCGTTTCCCCAAGGTGACAGGTTAAGCGCTTATAACTAGCGATAAATAAATAGATTGGAACACGTGTTTTAAAAGGAGTGTCCCTGCCTACCGGTAGGCAGGCCTTTAGGGAACCTCCCCAGAAGCAATAAATAGTGACCGTTTCTGATTTCTAGAAAACAGAAACGTCCCCTTTTTTCCCCTTTTTTCATTAATATTGGCAAAAAAGGCGAATGATTCAAATATTGAGGCGATAGAACAACGTGATGCTTTTAGGTTGGCATTTGAAGCTTCCCAAAGAAAAATAGAAATATTAAATAAGGAACTGAAAAAAAGCCAATCTGGGCCTTTTCTTACTTTGAATGATTTGGTTTTAGGAAAGGTTATACAAGGAGGCACGTATCCGTATAATAGCGGCTTACGGCATCTCTGTTCAAAGTGTAAACAGCCGTACGATGTGCCAGTAACTGCTGCAATAAATAATATCCAATTGTGCGATGCTTGTAAGGCAAATATTTGAAACAATAGAAAGGAATTGGTGACGTTCCCCAAGGTGACAAGTTAAGGGAAACAGATACTTTCCAGCGTAGCTTGGGTACGGTTTCCCGATTAGAATGGAAAGTGTCTGTAATATCAGAAAAATAGAAACGGTCCCATTTTACCTCAGAAATCATGATTTACACGAGGAGACAATTATGAAGATAAATGGAAGTGATTTGATCTTGCTCAGTTTATGTTTTGGGATTGCCGGTACCTTGATTTTAGGAAAAGGATACATTTTTAGTGGGGTCAAGGATATCAAAAATGAATCACAAGCATATTTTGGATCCAATCCATTTGCAATTAAAAATAAGATAATCCAAAAAAATGAGGGAGTGGGGGGATTGTTGTTGCTTGTCATTTCAATTCTTTTGCAGTTATTAAGTTCTTTTTTGAATAATACTCAGCCTAAGTCTGAGAGTATTTTCTTAAGTCCACCCTATAATTTTTTCTTTCTTGTTTTATTTACTATTTGTTTAACTTGGGGATGTAACATTATATTTGATAGCGTTGCAAAGCAAGATTACATGAAAGTTTTACGCGAGATGTTACAAGAAGTCTTTACACAAACCGAATACACCTTAAAGAATGACGGTTTGTATAATGAAGACGACAAACAATTTGCTCAAAACATTCCTCGAGAAACGAGGAACCAAAGATTAAAACAAATGAATGAGCGTCTAGGGCATTGGGAGGATCTTTTTAGTTTCAAAAGAAAATCTAATGAATCAGATCTTTTGTATTTTTTACGCTTAAAAAATATGTAGAAAAGTAGACACCGTTTCTATTTTTTAGTTTCGTGGTTTGCTTTAGCGGTGGCGAGGCATGTTTCGAACGGTGTTTGAGTTTGCGAGGGATGTTGTGAGCGCACAATTAGAATTTTTTCGGCAAAAGCGCAAAGTTTTACGGTGAGCAAAGTGAGCTACCGTAAGTTGGTCCCAGACGTTGGCGAACGGAGCGAACCGTAAACTGTAGCGCGCGGCGAAAAAATTCGTGCGCGAACAATATCCCGAAGCAAACGAAAGGCAGAGACAGTCCCCTCCAACACCACTAACGGTATAGCGCTGCGGGGACAGTCTCTTTAGCGAAGCAAATAAGAGCAGAGGGGAAGGGAAAACCAGGCAAAAATAGTTGCTTAAAACGGAATTTATGCTAAAATTATATGTTCTGGTAAAGGAAAGTGCATGCTCAATATTAATAAGGTAAAGACATATTCGCTGAAAAAGCGCTTTAGTAAGGTGCGCAGCCAGGATTTCGCCCAGCCGCCTGCCAAGGGCCGGAGTTTCGCCGCTTTCTACAACTCCCTGCCGCACATATTAAAGGCAAGCGATTTGAAGGCTGTGGCTGAAGCAGTAGTTAAGGCGCGCAAGGCCAAAAAAGGCGTCATCTTTATGGCCGGGGCGCATGTGATCAAGTGCGGCCTTAACCCCATAGTCATAGAGCTGATTAAGAAGAAGGTAATTACCTGTATATGCCTGAACGGCGCGGGTATTATCCATGATTTTGAGATCGCCTTGCAGGGCAAGACCTCCGAGGACGTGGCTAAGGAACTAAAGACCGGCAGGTTCGGCATGGGCCAGGAGACCGCGGAGTTTTTAAATGAAGCGGTGAGACAGGGCGTGCGCCAGGGATATGGTTTAGGTTATGCTATTGCCAGTAAGATAGACGCCTCAAAGCTCCCCTATAAGAACCTTAGCCTGCTCTATAACGCCTATAAGAATAATATTCCGGTCTGCGTATTTGTGGCAATAGGCACGGATATCATCCATCAGCACCCCAGCTTTAATGCCGCGCTCACTGCCGAAGGTTCTTTGAGGGATTTTCATACCCTGGTGGAGAATATCTCCAAACTGAATCGCGGCGGCGTGGTGCTTAATTTCGGCTCGGCAGTAGTATTGCCGGAGGTATTTCTAAAGGCGCTGAATCTATCCCGCAACCTGGGCAGCAAGGTCAAGGATTTTGTCACCGCCAATTTTGATATGATCTTTCATTACCGCCCGCAGCAGAATGTGGTATCGCGCCCGGTTATGTCCGGCGGTAAAGGTTATTATATTATCGGGCATCATGAGATCATGCTGCCGCTTTTAGCCCAGGCAGTGATTGAGAAAATATAGCTTAATATGCAAACCGCTAATTTAAAGAAAATAATTTCCCGCTTCCCCAAAGCCAGAGTTATGGTTATCGGCGACCTGATCCTGGACGAATACCTCTGGGGAAAAGTGGAAAGGATCTCTCCGGAAGCGCCGGTGCCGGTGGTCTGGGCAAATAAAAAGACCTATGTGCCGGGCGGCGCTGCCAATGTGGCGAATAATATCCGTGCCCTGGACGCGGAAGTGCTTCTGGTGGGAGTTATCGGCCGCGACCATAATCAGGGGATCTTGCTGCGCGAGCTAAAGGCAAGAGGTATCTCAACCAAAGGTTTATTTGTTTCTCACCAGCGCCACACCACGGTGAAGACTCGGGTTATTGCCGGGCATCAGCAGGTGGTTCGAGTAGATTGGGAGCATACCGAGCCGTTAGATCGGAAGCTAAACCAGAAGATCTATAATTTTGTGAGCAAGAAGATAAAAGATTTCGACGCTATCGTCATCGAGGATTACGGCAAGGGCGTGATCAATAAACAGATGCTTGAGGGGTTGATATTCCTGGCCCAGTCGCACAAAAAGGTAGTGACGGTTGACCCCAAGGAAGAGCATTTCCAGTATTACCGCGGGGTCACCTCGATGACCCCTAACCGCAAGGAATTGGAGAACGCGGTGCGTAATTTAAAAATAAGCGATACCACCCACAGGCTTAATTTAAATAAGGAGCGCCTCTTTACCGATAAAGATATCGATACCGCGGCAGTAGAGATCATGGATTATCTGGGGATGGAGTCGTTATTAGTGACCCTGGGTGAGCACGGTATGAAATTATTTGAGCAGGGCGGTTATATCACGCATATTCCCACAGTAGCGCAAGAGGTATTTGATGTTTCCGGCGCAGGCGATACGGTTATCTCTGTTTTTACTTTGGGCCTGGCCAGCGGCGCCTCCAAGAAAGAGGCTGCCCATATTGCTAATTATGCCGCCGGCATTGTCGTGGGCAAGGTAGGAACAGCGGTAACTACGAGAAAAGAATTGTTAGATAAAATAGGCACCCCGCGCTAATCAAGGCACCTGGCCCAGATAAAGGCACCCGGCGCTTATTTGAATTGCGCCGGTGTCCCCTTGTGGGGAAATTGGGCCAGTGTTCACTTGCTGTGAAAAAGAATTGTTAGATAGAATAGCGAAAAGCTAAGGTGAAAAAATGGATGTAATCGGTGTAATACCCGCGCGATATTCCTCCACCAGGTTTGAGGGTAAGGTTATCGCGGATATACTCGGAAAACCCATGATCCAGCATGTCTGGGAACGCGCCAAACAGGCGATCGTGCTGGATGACCTGATCATTGCCTGCGATGACGAGAGGGTGGCTTCTGTGGCCAGGGGGTTTGGGGCCAAGGTAGTGATGACTGCCAAGGGCCATGCCTGCGGGACAGACCGGCTGGTTGAGGTGATCAATCCTTTAGACGTAAAAGTAGTGATCAATATCCAGGGCGATGAACCGCTTATCAACCCCAGGGTGATAGATGCCGTAGGGCAGGAGCTTATCGGTAATTCCAAGGTTTCGGTGGCCACGGTAATGAAAAAAATAGAAAATGTCGGGGAGCTTACCGATCCCCATGTGGTCAAGGTAGTGGTGGATAAAAATAATTTCGCGCTTTATTTCTCGCGTTCGCCTATCCCGTTCCTGGCGCGGAATTCCGAGATAAAACACCCGATGTATTATAAGCATATCGGGCTTTACGGCTACACCAAGGATTTCTTGTTCACCTTTAAGAATCTCCTGCCTTCGCCCCTGGAAAAGACCGAGAAGCTGGAACAACTGCGTATCCTGGAAGAAGGCTACCGCATCAAAATGCTGGAGACAAAATTCGACAGCATCGGAGTGGATGTGCCGGAAGACCTGGAGAAAGTCAAGGCCTATTTAAAGAAATGAAGCTCCCTGAGTTAAAACCCAAATTTCAGGAGCGAAATACTTTAGCTGTCTAAAGTATAATCCCCAAATAGAAGACGAGATATGGTCAGAGAGATTAAGATCGGTAATGTGAAGATTGGAGATGGGCTGCCCCTGGTTTTGATCGCCGGGCCTTGCGTCATAGAATCAGAAAAGTCTTGCCTGGAGATGGCCAAGCGGCTTAAAGGCATAACCGACAGCCTAAAAGTTCCTTTTATCTTTAAATCCAGTTTTGATAAGGCCAACCGCATGTCCCTGGATTCTTTTCGCGGGCCGGGAATAGAAGAAGGCCTGGAGATACTACAAAAAGTCAAAGATAAATTGCGCGTCCCCATCTTAAGCGACGTGCATTGCAAAAAAGACATTGAGTTTGCCGGCGACGTGCTGGATGTCATTCAGATCCCCGCGTTTTTGTGCCGCCAGACCGATATCGTGCTTGCGGCAGCCAGAAGCGGCAAGGTGGTAAATATTAAAAAGGGGCAGTTCCTCGCCCCCTGGGATATCTTACCCATAATCAGAAAGATCGAGTCAACCGGGAACAAAAAAATTCTGTTAACCGAGCGTGGGGTTTCTTTTGGCTACAATAATCTGGTCTCGGATTTCCGCGCCCTGGCGATCATGCGCGATTTCGGGTATCCGGTTATTTATGACGCTACCCACAGCATCCAGCTTCCCGGAGGTAAAGGCAATTCTTCCGGAGGAGAGAGGCAGTTTGTCGAAGGGTTATCCCGCGCGGCAGTGGCCTTTGGCTGTGATGGCTTATTCTTAGAGGTACACGCTAGTCCCGACAAGGCACTTTGCGACGGCCCGAATATGATCGATCTCGCGCAGCTTAAGCGGCTGCTCATCCAGGTCAAGAATATCAGACAGGTATTAAAAACGTGATTGCTTCGCCACTTCCCTGCCTGCCGCAGGCAGGGTGGCTCGCAATGACGACTTTTATCCTATGAATATAATTAAGCGCGCAAGGCAGGTGTTGGATATCGAGGCAGAGGCGATCCGGGCATTACGTCCGCGCCTGGGGAAAAATTTCTCCAGGGCAGTAGAGCTGATCTTTAAGGCCAAAGGCAGGGTGGTGGTAAGCGGCATGGGTAAGACCGGGATCATCGGCCAGAAATTATCCGCGACCCTGGCCTCTACCGGCACCCCGAGCTTATTCCTGCATACGGCTGAGGCTATTCACGGCGACCTGGGTAAGGTTACCGCGGATGATATAGTGATCATCCTTTCTTATAGCGGCAGCACAGAAGAGATGAAGCAGCTGCTGCCTTTATTGAAGAAGATCGGCGCTCCTATTGTCTGTCTCACGGGAAATAAGCATTCGCTCCTGGCCCAATACAGCGATGTGGCCCTGGATATATCGGTGAAGAAAGAGGCCTGTCCTTTGGGTCTGGCCCCTACCGCATCCACTACCGCCTGCCTGGCCATGGCCGATGCCCTGGCAGTCTGCCTCCTTGAGCTGCGCGGTTTTAAAGAAAAGGATTTTGCCTTTTATCATCCCGGCGGCGCGTTGGGGAGGAAACTCTTATTGACCGTGGGAGATATTATGCGTAAAGGGAATAATAATCCCATCGTATCCGAAGATAAAAGAATATCCCAGGTTCTGGTCAAGATCACCCATACTCGCGCAGGCAGCGCGTCGGTAGTAAACAAAAAAGGAAAGCTGGCCGGTATATTTACTGACGGGGACCTGCGCCGGCACCTTGAGCATGATCCGGATCTGACCAAACGCACGGTAGGTGAGGTAATGACCAAAGGCCCGGTAACAGTGGGGCCCCAGATGCTTGCCGCCGAGGCCATGCGTATCTTAAAAGAAAAGAAGATCGACGAGGTCCCTGTGGTGGATAGTCTGGGCAGGCCGGTAGGATTGTTGGATGTCCAGGATCTTCTAAAAGCTGGAGTAGTATAGATCAAGCTTTAGCTTTTACTAACGACTAAAAACCAACGACCAACGACCAAATGGATGAGCGTATAGTCGCATTAGCCAAAAAAGTAAAATTGTTGCTTTTGGACGTTGATGGCGTTTTGACCGACGGGAGGATCGTCTATGATTCCCGCGGCCATGATATGAAATTCTTTGACGTGCATGACGGGCTGGGCGCGTATATGCTTAAAAAGGCCGGCATCGACGTTGTCCTTATCACCGCCAAGGGTTCGCGCTGCATAAAACCGCGGGCCAGGGATATGCGGGTAAGCGCGGTGTTCGCCGATATATTCCCCAAATCGGACACGCTGCCTAAGATCTTAAAGCGTTTTAATGTCAAAGAGGAAGAGCTCTGTTTTGTAGGGGATGATCTGGTGGATCTGTCTTTGATGAAAAGGGTGGGGTTCCCCATCGCGGTTTTTAATGCCGTCCCGGAAATAAAACAGGCTGCCTCCTATATCAGCCTGCGCCAGGGGGGCAGGGGCGCGGTGCGCGAGATAGCCGAGTTGATCCTTAAGGCCCAGGGTAAGTGGGATAAGATTTTGAAAATATATGATGTTTAGGCGTTTCTTCTGGCTGGTCTTAGTGATCTTGATGTTCTGGAATTTTGCCCAGGCAAAACCTGAGGTAAAGGCCGGGGTAAAGGCCGGGGAGGCCAAGGGCTCCCAGGATGCGGACCAGCAGATCAACGATTTTTCTCTTTCCGGATACGGCGAAAAAGGCAAGAAGTCCTGGGATCTAAACGGCAAGACCGCGGATATATTTGACGATGTGATCAAGCTTAAAAACATAAAGGGAAATCTTTTCAGCGAGCAGGAACACGTCATACTTTTAGCGGATCAAGGTGATTTTAATAAGGCAGACGGCAAGGTGCACCTCCAGGAGAACGTGGTGATCACTACTTCTTCGGGGGCCAAGCTCACCACGGACACCCTGGACTGGGACAGGAAGAATCAACTGGTGACTACGCCTGACGTGGTCAATATCGAAAAAGAAAATATGACCACCGTTGCCACCGGCGCCAAGGGCCAGCCGAACCTGAACAAGTTCACCCTGGAGAAAGACGTTACCGTAAAGATAAAATCCGCCCTGGAGGAATCCAAGCAGGCTATGGACCTTATGTCCAAGAACCAGGTTATTATTACCTGCGACGGCCCCCTGGAGGTGGATTATCAGCATAATGTGGCTACCTTTAATAATAACGTCACCGCGGATAAAGGCGACGCGGTGATCTATTGCGACACCATGGATATATATTTTAATAATACCAAAGATAAAAGCGCCCCCAAGAGCGCAAAGCCGCAGACTACCGCTCTTTCGGGAAATAAGATCGATAAGATCATTGCCAAGGGCAATGTGAAAATAGTCAAGGGGGAGAACGTTTCTTATAGCGACGAGGCGCTTTACACTGCCGACGACCAGAAGATAGTCCTTAAGGGTAAGCCTAAACTGGTGATCTATTCAACGGCAGACTTCAAGCAAGCGTTTGGGAACTAAGTTAAGGGGTAAGACAGAATGCATTTATTAGAGATCCAAAACCTGGCCAAGTCCTACGACGGGAAAGAGGTAGTAAAAGGCGTAGATATGCTGGTCAAGCGCGGCGAGATCGTCGGTCTTCTGGGGCCCAATGGCGCCGGAAAGACCACGACCTTCTACATGGTGGTAGGGATCATACCCCCTAACCGCGGAAAGATAATTTTTGACAACCAGGATATCACAAACCGTTCCATCCACCAGCGCGCCCGTTTTGGCATCGGTTATCTTTCTCAAGAGCCGTCCATATTCCGTAAATTGACCGTTGAGGAAAATATCAAGGCAATACTTGAGACCCTGCCTCTGTCCAGGCGAGAAAGAAAAAGGAGGCTGCAGGGGCTTCTTGAGGAGTTGAATATCGCGCACCTGGCTAAGAACAGGGCTTATACCTTATCCGGAGGGGAAAGAAGGCGTCTGGAGATAACCCGGGCCCTGGTTACCAATCCTTCTTTTATATTGTTGGATGAGCCGTTCTCCGGGATCGACCCGATCGTGGTGAACGAAGCCCAGGAAATCATCAAAGAGCTAAAGGAAAAAGGGCTGGGAATTTTACTTACCGACCATAACGTCAGAGAAACGCTTTCCATTACCGACAGGGCTTACCTGATAGCCGATGGCAAGATACTTATCTCCGGGACCGCAGCGGAGTTGATCGAAAACCCTCAGGCCCGGCAGATCTATCTGGGGGAGAAATTCAGAATGTGAGTGAGGACATAAGTTATGGAGCGATTTTTTTTAGATGCAGGCGACATAACTTATAAGTCCGAACTCACCCCCTTACAAATTGCAACTCGTTAAATCAGGAACTTCAATTTGTAACGGGGTTAATTCGCAGACGCCCTGCGGGCTACAACTTACGTAGCAAAGAACTTAAGTCATAGCTCCGCAAGTTGTCTGCTCATTAAGAGAGGAACAGATGAAAACGGAAGTAAAGAATCTGGAGAACGGCAAGAAAGAGATAGCTATCTCCTTAAGCGGGGAGACAATAAAGAATAAATTTGAAGAGGTATTCAAGAAGATCGGCGAGAGCGCCAAGGTCCCGGGTTTCCGGCCGGGCCATGTCCCCCGCGATATGCTGGAGAAGAATTTTTCCGGTCAGGCCCATGACCAGGTCCTGAAAGAATTGATCCCGGATATCTATGATAAGGCGATCGAGAAGGAAGGGCTTGACGTAGTTGACCTGCCCGAGATCACCGAGGTAAAATTAGACCGCGTCAACATTTCATTCAAGGCGACCGTGGATGTGCGGCCGGAGATACCGATCAAGGATTATAAAGGCATCAAGGTGCATTTCAAGAATATCGAAGTAAGCCCCGATGATGTGAAACGCAGTATCGACTCCTTAAAAGAATCCCGCAAGCTTGACGCGGCGGACGATGATCTTGCTAAGTGCCTGGGGTATCCCAGCCTCGCGGAATTGGAGAACGTGGTCCAGAGGCAGCTTTTCTTAGAGAAATCAAATGCCGAAAGGCAAAAGATCGATAATGAGATCATCGAGGCGGTGCTTAAAGACTTGCATTTTAAGGTGCCTAAGGCGATCGTGGACCGGCAGCTCGAAGATATGGTCAGGCAGGCGAAAGTGGACCTCGCCTTAAAGGGTGTGCCTCGCGAATCTATCGATAAAGAGACTAAAAGCATATCCGAGAAACTGCTCCCTAATGCCGAGAGGCAGGTAAGGGTGTTTCTGGTGTTGGCCGAGATCGCCAAAAAAGAAAACATCGCCCGGGACGAGCATATGCCGCGCAAGGTGATGGAGTTATTATTGAAAGAGGCGTCCTGGCAGCAGGCTTAAAAGGGAGGTAAAATATGAGCGTTAAAGGTCAGACTTTAGTACCGATGGTAATAGAGCAGACTTCGCGGGGTTATGAGCGGGCCTACGATATCTATTCCCGCCTGCTTAAGGACCGGATCGTTTTTATCGGGACACCCATTGATGATATGATAGCAAATCTTATCATCGCCCAGCTTTTATTCCTGCAGATGGAAGATGTTACCAAGGACATCAACGTCTACATAAATTCACCCGGCGGTTCGGTGACTGCGGGGTTAGCTATTTATGACACGATGCGTTTTGTCAAGCCCGACGTGGCTACCTATTGCGTGGGGCAGGCAGCCAGCATGGGGGCGCTGCTTCTCTGCGCCGGCTCCAAAGGAAAGCGCCACGCCCTTCCTAATTCCCGGGTGATGATCCATCAGCCCTGGGGAGGCGTGCAGGGTCAGGCGGAGGATATCTCCCGCCAGGCCAAAGAGATCTTAAAGATGCGCGATAAGATCAACGAGTTATTGGCCCTTCATACGGGACAGCCCCTGGATAAGGTCCAGAAGGATACCGACAGGGATTATTTCATGTCCGCGGAAGAAGCCAGGCAGTATGGTTTGATCGACGAGGTAATCCAGGCTACTCAGAAAAAATAAACCAAGGAGACAAGCTATGCGTAAGAGTTATTTATTAACCCCAGGCCCTACGCCTATCCCGCCGCAGGTTTCGCAGGAAGAGGCAAAACCGATCATCCATCACCTCACCCCGCAATTCCAGGCGGTGATCAAAGAGGTAAGCGAAGGTTTAAAATACGTATTCCAGACCGCCTCTGACGTATATATCCTGGCTTCATCAGGGACCGGGGCCATGGAAGCGGCAGTGGTGAACCTTCTTTCTCCCGGAGATACCGTTATCACCGTTGAGGCAGGAAAATTCGGGGAGCGTTGGACCGAGATCTGCCAGGCCTACTGTGTAACCGCGGAAGTTATTAAGGTAGAGTGGGGTAAGGCGGTTGATCCTAAAGAGATAGAAAAAAGAATAAAAAATAATCCTAAGATCAAGGCGGTATTCACCACTCTTTGCGAAACCTCTACCGGCGTGACCAATGATATCCAGGCCATCGGGACGGTGGTAAAGGGAACCGGAGCTGTGCTGGTGGTTGATGCCATAAGCGGCCTGGGCGCCATAGATTTAAAGACCGATGCCTGGTCGGTGGATGTATGCGTCTCCGGTTCGCAAAAGGGTTTGATGCTTCCTCCGGGGTTGAGCTTTATTTCCCTAAGCCCCAAGGCCTGGGAGTTGGTGGAGTTAGCAAGGTCTCCCAGGTATTATTTTGATATGAGGGCAGCCAAAAAAGCGCTGGAGAAAACAGACACGCCTTATACCCCGGCCATATCTTTGATCATTGCCCTGGCAGAGAGCTTAAAGATGATGAAGCAGGATGGTTTAGAGAATGTATTTGCCCGTCATCGCAAAATGGCCGATGCCACCAGGTGCGCGATGAAGGACCTGGGCCTTGAGCTTTTCGCTCCAACTGCGGCCTCGGACGTGGTCACGGCAGTAAAAGTCCCGGCCGGCATAGACGGAGAAAAACTGGTCAAGACTATGCGCGATACCTATCGGGTAACCATTGCCGGAGGCCAGGCAGAGTTAAAGGGCAAGGTCTTTCGCTTTGCCCATATGGGATACATAGAGGAATTTGATATTATCGTCGGGATATCGTGTCTGGAAAAGGTCCTTAAACAGATGGGGTATAAATTCGAGCTGGGCGCAGGCGTTAAGGCCGCAGAGGAGGTGTTTTTTAAATGAGCAGGATACTCGTCAGCGATCCCCTGTCCGAAGAGGGGTTAAAGATCCTTAAAGAGGTAAAGGAATTCGAGGTAGACGTAAAGACCGATTTAAAGCCGGACGCGCTCAAGGAGATCATCAAGGATTACGACGCGCTTATCGTCAGGAGCGCGACCAAGGTCACCAAAGACATCATAGAATCCGCGTCCAAGCTCAAGGCCATCGGCAGGGCGGGGGTGGGGTTGGATAACGTGGACCTTGAAGCCGCCACGCAAAAAGGCATCATAGTCATGAATACTCCCGCAGGAAATACCATTTCTACCGCCGAGCATACTATGAGCATGATCCTGGCGCTTTCGCGTAATATCGCCCAGGCCAATGCCTCCACGAAAAAAGGCGAGTGGAAACGTTCTAAATTCATGGGGGTTGAGCTGTATGGAAAGACCCTGGGTATAGTGGGATTGGGCCGCATCGGCACAGAGGTAGCCAAGCGCGCCGCGTCTTTTGGCATGAAGGTATTGGCGTTTGACCCGTTTTTATCCCGGGAGGCGGCAGAGAACCTGGGTATCGAGGCAATAGAATTAAAGGACCTGTTCAACCAGGCCGATTATATCACGGTGCATACCCCGCTTACCGATGAGACAAAACATATGATTTCTGTCAATGAGTTCGCGCTGATGAAGAAGGGCGTGCGCCTGATAAATTGCGCCCGCGGCGGTATCATTGATGAGGCGGCACTTATCAACGCGATCAAAGAAGGTAAGGTCGCCGGCGCGGCCATGGATGTATTTGAGAAGGAGCCGCTTGCCCCTGAGAGCGAGCTCTTGAAATTGGACAATGTGGTCATTACCCCGCATCTGGGCGCTTCTACCGAAGAGGCCCAGGTGAATGTGGCCGTTGAGGTGGCGGAGATCATCCGCGACTGCCTCTTGGGGCGCGGTATCCGTAACGCGGCAAATTACCCCTGTCTTGAGGCAGAGGTGTGCCGGCTATTAGAGCCTTACATAAATTTATGCGATAAAATGGGTAAGTTCGTCAGTCAATTGGCGGACGGCGGTTTTCAAGAATTAAGTATTACATATAGCGGAGAGATAACTAAATACGACCTGAGCGCCCTGACCATGGCCCTGGTTAAGGGGTTGCTTTCTCCTGCCTTAAAAGAAACTGTTAATTTTATCAATGCCGTCTCCCTGGCCAGGCAGCGAGGCATCAATATCAAAGAGTCTAAATCTTCCAAGGAAGAAGAATTCATGAATCTGGTCCAGGTGCAAATAAAGACAGACAAAGAAACGCGTATTGTTTCGGGGACGCTCTCCGCGAATAAACAGCCCAGGGTGGTCAAGATAGATAACTATTATGTGGAGGTTTCGCTTTTCGGCGAGATGCTGGTGATCAAGAACAATGATAAGCCCGGGCTTATAGGAAGCCTGGGTATGTTCTTCAGCAAGAATAACATCAACATAGCTGCCATGACCTTTGGCCGGACGCAGGCCGGAGGCCAGGCCATCAGCATATTGACCGTGGATAGCCCGATCACGGCCGACATGCTGGCCAAGATAAAGAAAATAGAGAACGTGCTCGAGGCGAGGGTGATCAGGGCATGATAAAGGTGTTTTGCGATATGCGATATGCGATATGCGATATGCGTTGCCGTCTGCGGCAGATGGTTGTGTTCTTTTTTTTGGCGGCCTTGGTTTTTATTGGTAATGCCTATGCCAAAGACATTACGATCCTTTATACCGGCGATACCCACGCAGCGCTTTATCCCTGTCACTGTCCGATCGAACCGGATGGGGGGCTCGCCCGCAGGGCAGCTCTTATAAAACGTTTGAAAAAGGATAATCCGGATACGCTCCTGTTGGATGCCGGCGGTTTTTTTGCCGGCGGCGTCATGGATGAATACAGCCTGAACTCCGAGTTGGATAAAGAGCGCACAGAGGTGGTCCTTAGAGCAATGGACCTCATGGGCTATGATGCGGTTTCGGTAACCGGGGAAGAGTTTAACTTCGGCAGGGCCTTTCTTGAAGCAGTTGCTCAAAAAAGGAATTTTCCCTTTCTTACCTGTAATGTTTCGGCAAGCGCCTTTAAGCCTTATATCGTTAAAGAGGTTTCCGGGCTTAAGGTAGGAATAATAGCGATAACCGAGCCGCAGGCGCAGGCCAAGGCCGAGGGGCTTAAATTTACGGAACTTAAGGCCGCGCTTTCCGGGCAGGTTGCGCAATTACGCAAGCGCGGGGTAAAT
Source organism: Candidatus Omnitrophota bacterium (assembly GCA_026387405.1). GTDB lineage: Bacteria > Omnitrophota > Gorgyraeia > Gygaellales > Profunditerraquicolaceae > JAPLLP01. The sequence continues at coordinate 25,578 of JAPLLV010000054.1, read as the reverse complement.
CTGATAATTCTTTTAAGCCGTTTAGGCGAGACCGCTGACGCCGACCTCATAAAATCCGTTCCGGGCATAGATGTCTTGATCTGCGGATATAGCCGTAAAGATGAATCTGCTTTAAAGTTGGGCCCTGCGATAACAGTGGCAGGCATCTGGCAAGGCAGAAAGCTTGGTAAATTGACTTTAAAGATCGCCAAGCAGCATATACAGGATTACAAACTGGAGAATATCCGCCTTTCTGATCAGGTGGCTAATGACCCGGACGTAGCAGGGGTAGTGCCGGCCTGTTTTTCGGATGGCGACTGCAGTAAGAAAGGCTTTGTGGCGGTCTGCCGGAATCCGGCAACCATGCGGGCTGCCTGTGTTTTTACGCAGCCGGCAAACGTGAACCTGCGGGTGATAACCACGAAATCCTCCCGGTTCGTGGATACCGAAAGCGTAGTCAATTATTTAAAAAATAAAGTCCCGGGGCTGGTAGTCAGCTATCTTGATTATAAGGATAAAGAAGCCAGGGGGTTAATTAAAAGATTCCGCATTCAGGCGATACCGGCTTATATAGTGGATAAGAAAATAGATCAGGAGAAGGCTTTTGAAGGAATAAAGCAGTACCTCGTGCTGGAAGATGACGTATACCTGATGCGCCCGCAGTTCACCGGGGTGACCTTTTTCTTGAGCAGGAATAGGATCCCCGGAAGGATCGATCTTTTTTTTAGCATGCATGATAAGGATGCCGCTTTGCTCCTTGATGCAATAAAAGATTCTAAGCCGCAGGTACATTTTCTGGCCACGGAGACCAATAAGGGGTTTGACGCCAAGAACGGCCGGATGGAAGCTGAGGAAGACCTGCGCGCCTGCTGCGTCAAGGAATATTATCCCCAGATATTCTGGGATTATATCTCCTGCCGCAGCCAGAACGCCGACAGTTCCTGGTGGGAGGATTGTCTGGGGAATTATAACTCCGAGAAGATAAGGGGTTGCGCCCGTTCCGAAGAGGGCAAGAGGCTCCTGCGGCAGAATATTGCGCTTGGAAGGGAACTCGAGGTTATGTTCGGCCCGACCTATCTCCTGGATAACCAGGAGATATTCTCAACCAAGGGTACTCCGTCGAAGGCGGAGCTGAAGAAGATACTAAAAAAGTAAAAATAACCAATTACCAATTTCCAAAAACCAAACAATAACCAATACCCAAACACCAAATTCCAAACAGGTTTGGTTATTGTATCTTGGTTATTGGTGATTAAACACTCTTCAAATATTATACGGGAGATAAAGATGTCAAAACCTAAAATTTATATTATCGACGTGACCAACCGCGACGGCGTGCAGACCTCGCGTATCTGTCTTTCCAAGCTTGAAAAGACGATGATCAACCTCTATTCTAACGAGATGGGCGTATTCCAGTCAGAGTTTGGTTTTCCCGTGACGCGCCACGAGACCAATTACTTAAACGCCAATCTGGAATTGTCGGAGCACAAGGTTTTATCTCCTATACGCCTAAGTGGTTGGATAAGGGCCACTAAAGAAGACGTGCGCGCCGCCTTTAAATTGGTCCCCAAGATAAAATACCTTAATTTATCCATTTCTACTTCCGATCAGATGATCGTGCATAAGTTTAAGGGTAAACTTGATCATGCCTCGGTCATCCATGAGATGGCCGACGCGGTGCATGAGGCAAAAAAACACGGCGCAGAGGCCCTGGGCGTGAATGCGGAGGATGCCTCGCGCACCAAGATGGATTATTTGATCGAGTTTTCCCTGGCGGCAAAAGAAGCCGGCGCAGACCGCATCCGTTATTGCGATACCCTGGGCTGCGATACCCCTTTTAGTATCTACGAACGGATAAAACTTTTGAGCGAGGCCGCCCATATGCCTATCGAAATACATTGCCATAATGACCTGGGGCTGGTGGTGGCAAATTCCATTGCCGGGGCAAGGGCGGCATTAGACAGCGGGGTGGACGCCTTTATAAACACCTGCGTGAACGGCATGGGGGAGCGCGCGGGAAACGCGGACCTGGTGAGCGTGATCCTGGCTATCAAGTACGGAAACGGCATGCAGGATTATTCCCTTGATGAACGGATCAACCTTAAGACGGCCTGGAAGGTCTGCAAATACGCCTCTTATGCCTTTGGGGTTCCCATACCTATCAATCAACCCGGCATAGGCGCGAATGCCTTTGCGCATGAATCCGGCATCCATGCCGACGGGGCCTTGAAAGACAGGCGTAATTACGAGCTCTACGATTTTGAGGAGCTTGGCCGCGGGGAACCGGAGATCATCGAGACCGGCCGCAAGATCACCGCCGGGGAATATTCCGGGATCAAGGGTTTCAGGAACGTGTATGATAAGCTGGAGATCGCCTTTAAAGATGATCAGGATGCCTCCCGCGTATTGGAACTGGTGCGTTATGCCAATGTGCATAATCAAAAGCCGCTTGTGGACGATGAATTGAAGTTTATCGCCAAGCATCCCGATATTGCCGAGAAGATATTCACCATGAATCCATGATAGCGTATAGCGTTTAGTAAAAACTATCCGCTATCCGCTATCCGCTAAACGCTAAACGCTAAAAATGAATACTGTTATAGTAGGCACGCAGTGGGGTGATGAAGGCAAGGGTAAGATAATCGATATCTTATCCGCTAAAGTGGATTATATCGTCCGCTACCAGGGAGGGAGCAACGCCGGCCATACCGTGGTGGTTGACGGGAAGGAATATATCTTTCATCTTATCCCTTCCGGCATATTGCATCCGGGTAAGATCTGCTGCATTGGTAACGGCGTGGTCATCGATCCGGAATCCCTGGTCAAGGAGATCGAGGGCCTGGCCGCGCTGGGGATAAATATCGACGGGAGGCTGAAGATATCTGGTAGCGCGCATGTGATCTTGCCCTATCATAAGATCCTGGATAAATTACGCGAGGGAAAGAGGACCCACCGCATCGGCACTACCGGCCGCGGCATCGGGCCATGCTATTCTGACAAGATAAACCGCTGCGGCATAAGGGTCATAGACCTGCTTAACCCCGCAGTATTAAAGAATAAACTAAAGGATAATTTAAAAGAGAAGAACGAGATATTCAAAAAGGTGTATAATCATCCGGGATACAGTTTCAACTCGCTCTACCAGGAATACCTGAGGTATGGCGATATCCTTTCAGGCAGGGTATCTGATATCGCGTTGCTTTTGAACCAGGCCTGCCGTAGAAAGAAAGATATACTGTTTGAGGGCGCGCAGGGGACATTCCTGGATATAGATTTCGGCACATACCCTTTTGTCACTTCTTCCTCGGCCACTGCCGGAGGCGCATGCATCGGCACCGGGATCTCACCCGATAAACTGGATAAAATAATAGGGGTAACCAAGGCCTATACCACCCGGGTGGGGGAAGGTCCTTTCCCCACGGAGTTTTCCTTGGAGTTCGGGAATCTGATTCGCGGGAAAGGCAATGAATTCGGCGCCACTACCGGCAGGCCGCGCAGGTGCGGCTGGTTTGACGGGGTCATGGTAAAAGGGGCGATCATGCTTAATGGGATCACGGACATGGCGGTAATGAAGCTGGATGTCCTGGACGGCTTAAAAAGCATCAAGATCTGCACCGGCTATAAATATAGAGGTAAAGTCTTTAAGGATTTCCCCGCCGATTTTACGGTGTTGACCAAGGCCCTGCCGGTTTATAAGGAAGTCCCCGGCTGGCAAGGCCCGATAAACCATATAAGGCGTTATAAAGACCTGCCTCCCGGGGTAAGGAACTATCTTTCGTTTCTAAGCGATTTCCTGGGGGTAAGTTTTTCTATCCTTTCCGTAGGGTCTTACCGGAGCGAAACCATATTTGTTTAGTTTTTAGGTCCCCCAAATAAGATCCTTCGTCGCCACAATAGGTTACATAAAATGGCTCCTCAGGATCAAGAAAAATCTGCCAAGGGGCAGATTTTTCTTGACTAAAGTTATTGATTATGTTATAGTTAAATCTCAGTTAAAATAAATCCCAAAGACAATAGGAGGTAGTGATGAAACTGAAAAGCCTGTATTACGGATTAATAGTAATTTTGGCCCTAAGTTTTACCGGCTGCACCTTTATTTTTCAGTCCGGAAGGCGCTCGGATTCGGAGAAGATCGAAGAGCTTTCTGCGCAGCTGGATGAATTGAACCAGGCCAAGAAGCTCCTGGAGGGTAAGCTAAGCCAGGAGATTCAGGACAAAGAGGTTAGCCTGAAGATGATGGAGAAAGGCCTAGTCATTACCTTTGTAGCGGATGTCCTGTTTGATTCCGGCAAGGCCACGATAAAACCGGAATCCCACGCTACCCTGGACAAAGTCGCATCAGTCTTAGAACAGAATGTCCCGGACCTAAGTATCGGCATAGAGGGGCATACCGATAATCAGCCGATCAAGTTTTCTGGATGGAAATCTAACTGGGAACTTTCCACTGCGCGGGCCTTAAGCGTCCTGCATTATTTGGTGGATAAAAAAGATATTTCTCCCGAACGCGTTTCCGCGGCCGGATACGGCGAGCATCAACCGGTAGCCTCAAACGAGACGGTTGAAGGCCGTCATCAGAACCGCCGCGTTGAGATTGTGATCTTGCCCAAATACACAAAAGTCAACGAGGCCAAGCAAGCCAAAAAGGCCAAGAAACAAAAAATAGAGCTCAAGGAACCCGCAGAGAATCTTAAATAAAGGTAAACGGCGGAGGAGCGCTCTCCCATGGAATTAGTTAATAAAAATAGAATTATTCTGGTTTTGTCAATACTGTGCGTCCTGTTTCTCTTGGGCATGGTTAAATCCTGCGGTGACTCATATATGCAAAAGAAATTGCACGATAAAGAGATGGGCAAAAGGTTGGACCTGGAAGAGAAATTAGATAAGATCAACCGCGATAAAGCCAACGAAGGGGATAAACTAAAAAAAGAGCTGGAAGCCCAGAAAGGCGCGCGCGAGCAGGCCGAGAAGGCCCTGACAGAGGAGCAGCAGTTAAGGCAGGGTTTGAAAGAGGAATTGGATAAAGCGAATAAAGAGAAACAGGCCTTGGAGGAGAGTCTTAAAGGCGCGCAACCGGCAAAAAAATAAAGAACCGCCACAAGTCAGTAAGTCCCGTTAGAAAACGGAGTTCTCTAACGGGGTAGATATAATTTAGAACTTTAAAGGCGAAAACCAGATGAAATAAAGAAAGAGGAACGGGGGCGATAGTAATCGCACGAAAGGGATGTTTATCCCTTTTTTTTATTCGCACAGGCAAGAGACACCCCGCGCTAATAGGATTTGCGCGGGTGCGCCCTTTCTGGGCAGGGAGGTAGAAAGATGGTATTATTGCGTAAGATCAAGGACCGTTTAAAAAAGATAATACCAAGGCAGAAGAAGCAAAAGAAGATCGCGCAAGCCGCGCCTCTTAAGATCAGAAGAGGGGCAGTCTCCCGGTTGGGAAAAAAAGATACCGTCTTGGGGACACAGGAGCTAGCCGTGGGTAAGACCAAGTTTTCTACGCCTGCGCCTGTGCCTAGGGGAATTCCCAGGGTTATCCAGGAGTTGCCTGCGGGTTACGGCCAGGACAGGGTAGTCCTCCAGGTGAGGGACCCCTGGTGGCTGCATTCGTATTGGGAGATATCAGGCGGGACCCGGGATAGGTTACAGCGCGAACTGGGGGATAGTTTTCATAGCGCAAAAGTGGTCTTAAGGGTTTATGATGTCAGTCATATCGCCTTTGATGGGAAGAACGCGCACCGGTATTTTGATATCGAGGTAGGTTTTGACTCTACCAGTTGGTATATAGATAATGTCGGCCCCGGCAGGTCCTGGTGCGTGGAGATAGGCCTGCGTCTTGCCTCGGGTAAATTTATAGTGATCAGCCGTTCCAATACCGTCTATACCCCGCTTGAAGGCCCCTCCTGGATCACGGATGAAGAGTGGATGATCCCCGATGAAATGTTCGCCCGGCTTTATGGAATGGGTTTTGGATTTGGCCGCAGCTCACCCGTTGGCAAGGTCTGGCAGGAGAGGATGCGCCGCGCGCTTTTTTCCGGAGTCCTGGCTTCTCCGGGCATGGCTTCGATGAGCAGCCCGGCAAAAAAAATTCCTAAACCCAGGCAGTTCTGGCTGGTGGTAAATACCGAACTTATCGTATATGGCGCCACAGAACCGGATGCCTCCGTTACGGTGCAGGGCAGGGAGATAAAATTAAGATCGGACGGGACATTCACCTTGCGTTTTGCCCTCCCTGACGGAAAGCAGGTAATCCCGGTTGAGGCGACTTCTGCCGATAAAATAGAAACGCGTACCATCACACCCGTAGTAACCAAGGAAACCAAATAGCAAACCCATAGGTGAACGGTTAATTGGTGAGTGGTGAGTAGCCCCAATTAACCACTAACCAATTAACCACTAACCAATTAACTAATTAACCAATATGAATAAAGGTTATCTGAGCATAGTGTTGCACGGGCATCTTCCTTATGTCAGGCACCCCGAGTATGAGGATTTCCTCGAGGAGGACTGGTTATACGAGGCGATCACCGAGACGTATATACCTCTCATCCATGTTATGGAGAGGCTCGCTCACGATAAGGTGGATTTCCGCCTGACCCTGACCTTGTCCCCGACGCTATTGTCGATGCTCTCCGACGGGCTTCTCCAGGAGCGGTATTTAAAGCATATAAACAGGCTCATAGAGCTGGCCCACAAGGAAGTGGAGAGGACGCGCTGGCAGCCGGAGTTCAATCATCTGGCCAGTGTGTATCTGGTCCGCTTTTACGAATGCCGTAATACCTTCGAAAAATACGGCCATAACCTGGTAAATGCCTTCAAGGGTTTTCAGGACTCCGGAAAATTAGAAATAATCACCTGCGGGGCCACCCACGGGTTCCTCCCCCTTATGGACGTGGTCAAGCCGTCGGTAAGGGCCCAGGTAAAAGTCGCGGTGAGCCACTATGAGCGCCTCTTGGGGAGAAAACCCCAGGGTATATGGCTTCCCGAGTGCGGTTATAACCCCGGGGACGACGAGATATTAAAAGAGGCGGGTTTAAAATATTTTTTTAGCGACGCCCACGGCATCTTGCACGGGGTGCCCCGCCCGAAATACGGGGTATTCGCCCCCGTCTATTGCAAATCGGGAGTGGCCTGTTTCGCAAGGGACCTGGAATCGTCAAAGCAGGTATGGTCTTCTATCGAGGGTTATCCGGGGGATTACCAGTACCGCGAGTTTTACCGCGATATCGGATTCGACCTGGACTACGAATACATCCGCCCTTACATACATCCCGACGGCGTCAGGATAAATACCGGGATAAAATATTACCGTATCACCGGAAGCGACAACAAGCAGGCCTACGTCCCGCACCTTGCCCAGGAGAAGGCCGCGGAGCACGCGGGAAATTTTATGTTCAACCGCCAGAGGCAGGTTGAATATCTGCATGACTTCATGCAGAAAAAACCTATAATCATCTCTCCTTACGACGCGGAGCTGCTCGGGCACTGGTGGTACGAGGGGCCGATGTGGCTTGAATTCCTGATCCGCAAGATCCACTTTGACCAGGATACGATCCGCCTGATCACGCCTTCTGAATATCTTTACGAGAACCCGCGTAATCAGGTGGTGACGCCTTCGATGTCCAGCTGGGGCTGGAAGGGTTACAGCGAGATGTGGCTGCAAGGGCCCAATGACTGGGTCTACAGGCACCTGCATAAGGCCTCGGAGCGCATGACAGAACTGGCAAAGGATTTTTCCCGCAACGGCACGACAAACGGCATAGTCAAACGCGCGCTTAACCAGGCCCTGCGGGAACTGTTGTTGGCGCAGAGCTCGGACTGGGGATTCATTATGGGCACCGGCACGCACACGGAGTACGCAGTCAGGCGCACCAAGGAACACCTTCTAAGATTTACCAACCTCTATGAGCAGATCAAGTCCAACAATATAGATGAACCCTGGCTCAAAGATATAGAATACAAGGATAATATATTCCCGGAGATCGATTACCGGGTGCACCAGTAATAGCGTATAGCGTAGAGCGGATAGCGTTTAGAAAAAATATCCGCTAAACGCTAAACGCTAAACGCTAAAACGTGATCGATAATAATAACATTCCCCGCCATATCGCGATAATCATGGACGGAAACGGCCGCTGGGCAAAAGAGAGGGGCCGGGGCCGCACTTACGGGCATCGCCAGGGTACCAAGGTAGTGAAGGAGATCATAAGGTTCTCGTCTGAAATTGGGCTTGAGGCATTGACCCTTTTTGCCTTCTCTGCCGAGAACTGGGATAGGCCTAAATCAGAGATAAGCATGCTCATGCGTTACCTGGATAACTTCCTTGACCGCGAGATAAAGGAATTAGTGAGCAATAACATCAGGTTATTGTTTATAGGAAGGCAGGACCCACTGCCGCGATACCTGCAGGAAAAGATGAAAAAAGCGCAGGCGTTAACCAGCCGCAATACCGGCTTGACCCTGGTCCTGGCTTTAAATTACGGCAGCCGCCAGGAGATAGTCGACGCGGCCAAGAAATTTGCCCGCAGCGTAGCCGGTGGAGAAATAGATATCAACAGCCTTAATGAAGAAAATTTTAGCGATTATTTTTATACCGTTGGTCTGCCGGACCCGGATTTATTGATCCGCACCAGCGGAGAGATGCGCCTGAGCAATTTCCTGCTCTGGCAGCTTTCCTACGCGGAATTATTTTTTCTCGGGAAATACTGGCCGGATTTTACGAATAAAGACCTGGAAGCGGCTATCAGGGTGTACCAGAAAAGGGAACGCAGATTCGGGAGGGTCGATGTTGCTCCAGAGAGTAATTAGCTCTACTATTATCATTGCCGTGATCGTGGCGTCCATTCAAGTGGATTGGCTGATCAGCCTTATTACCGCGGCATTTATAGTCCTGGGCCTTTATGAATTTTTTACCATGCTTGAGTATAAGGGCTTGAGCATATATAAGTACGTCGGTCTGGGATTAGGGGCGCTTATACCTTTATCGATCATCTATCGTTTTGAACCTACCAAAGGATGGGAGCTGCTTTTTTTAATCTTAGCGCTTGTATTCTTGATAATGATGCAGTTTACGCGCAGGCAGAATTCCGGGGCCATAGTGGGTATCTCGACCACTATTTTCGGCATACTGTATATTTCCTGGTTCATGAGTTTTTTAATAAAAATTCGCTACCTGCAGGGAGGGATAGGCCTTTTGTCCGCGGTGCTCTTGATCACTAAATTCGGGGATATCGGGGCGTATCTGGTGGGTACGCGTTTGGGCAAGACCCCGCTTATCCCGCGCATCAGCCCGAAAAAAACGGTGGAAGGGGCTTTGGGAGGTTTATTATTCAGCGTATTGGCGGCATTAGCCTGCAGGTGGTTTGTGAACCTGGCTTTTTCGCATCTTTTCTTTATCGGCATTGCCCTGGCAGTGCTGGGGCAGTTAGGCGATCTATCGGAATCGATGATGAAGCGCGACTGCGGGATCAAAGATTCGGGTAATATATTTCCGGGCTTAGGGGGAGTCCTGGACTCCATTGACAGCCTGATCTTTACCGCTCCCGCGTTTTATTTTTATATGAGCGTCATCTTAAAATAAAAAAGCAGAAAATACTGTTCGAGCGAAGCCTAAAATTACTCTTCTCGACTGCGCTCGAAGAGTAATTTTGGGCGAGTCGAGAACACCGAATCTATTAGTTTGCATGAAGCGTCTGGTAATTTTAGGCTCAACCGGTTCGATCGGACAGAATACGCTGGATGTAGTCAGGCGTTTCCCGGATAGATTTCAAGTACTGGGTTTATCCGCTTATTCGAACATAGATGAACTTTGCCGGCAGGTAAGAGAATTTCGTCCGGGGTTTGTCTGCGTGGGTAATAGCCGCCTGGCAGAGAAGTTAGGGGCTAAAATAAGCCCGGGTATTAAGCTTTTTTGCGGGGAAGAAGGACTTCTTGAGCTGGCAGGTTTAAGCTCCGCTGACGAGGTAGTCGTGGCTATCTCCGGTTCGCAGGCGCTGGGTCCGCTTCTTTCGGCCATAGAAACAGGCAAGGATATCGTCCTGGCCAATAAAGAGGCCCTGGTGATGGCCGGGCCGCTGGTTATGCAGAAGGCGCGTAAGCACAAGATTTCCCTGAAGCCTGTTGACAGTGAACAATCGGCGATCTGGCAGTGCCTGGACAAACAGGACAAGAGAAACCTTAAGACTATTTATCTCACTGCTTCCGGGGGGCCTTTACGCAAAGTCCCTAAGGGGGAGCTGCGTAACATAAGCGTTCCGCGCGCGCTTAATCATCCCCGTTGGAAGATGGGTAAAAAGATCAGCGTGGATTCGGCCACCCTGATGAATAAGGGTCTGGAAGTCCTGGAGACGATGTACCTGTTTGGCGTCGGGCCGCAGGAGATAAAGGTCATCATCCATCCCGAGGCAGTAGTGCATTCGATGGTGGAATTCATTGACGGGGTGGTTATGGCGCAGTTGTCGGCCACCGACATGCGCATACCTATTCAGTACGCCCTGACTTACCCCGAGAGGCTTGCCTGTGGTTCGCCCGCGGGAATCGATTTCTTAAAGCTTAGGAAGCTGGAATTTCAGGAGCCCGATTTTAAAAAATTTCCCTGTCTGGGGTTGGCATATACGGCAGCCCGCAAGCAGGGGGGCGCGCCTTGCGTGCTCAATGCCGCTAACGAAGTGGCGGTGGAGGCGTTTTTGGAGCGCAGGCTTGCGTTTAACGGACTTGCGCGCGTTGTCGAACGGGTATTGGCCAAACATCGCAGTATTATAAATTCATCGCTTAAGGATATTTTAAAGCTCGATGCCTGGGCCAGGGAAGAAGCGGCTGCAGCGATTAGTAAGTTAAGGAATTAAATATGAGTTTCCAGACCCGCGGTGGAATGCATTCCACCGCGGGTCTGGAAAATAGAAATATTATACGGAGCGCAAATATGCTTTCGATGCTGGTGTTTTTGGTAGTTTTGAGCGCTTTGATTATCGTCCATGAACTGGGGCATTTTTTCATGGCTAAAAAATTAGGGGTCAGGGTAGAGAAGTTTTCTTTAGGCTTTGGCAAGTGTATCTTGCGTAAGAAACGGTATGAAACGGAATATTCCTTGAGCGCTATACCGCTGGGAGGTTATGTGAAGCTTGCCGGAGATAATCTGGAAGAATTTACCGGTAAGACTTATGAATATTATTCCAAGAGCGTTTTTCAGCGCGCCCTGATAATTTTTTTCGGCCCTTTAGCGAATTATATCCTGGGTTTTTTGCTTTTCTGGTTTATTTTCGCCGCGGGCTTCCCCACTCTGACTACCAGGGTCGGCGGGGTGATGCCCGGTTTCGGGGCCGAAGAGTCAGGGATAAAGGCTGGCGATAAGGTGGTGGCTATCGGCGCCCAGCGGGTCCAGTACTGGGAAGAGATGCAAGAGGCTATTAAATCCAGGAAACCCGGAGAGAAGGTCGAGCTTTCTTTACTCAGGGGCACGCAGGAGTTGACGATCAATGTTTTGATAAAAGGAAAGAACATCAGCGATTCTTCCGGCCGCATGCACAACATCGGACTGTTGGGCATTACCCCGGACGAGGATACGATTATTACGGTAAGGCACGGTCCGGCGCAGTCATTTTTGCTGGCCGGGTCTCGGGTCTGGTTTTTGACCGCGATGACCTATCAGGCAATGACGCGGATGGTTACCGGAAGGATGTCCTTACGCGAATCCGTAACCGGTCCGTTAGGCGTCTTCTTCATCACCTCAAAGGTTATGCACCTGGGGGTTATCCCGGTTTTGTTTTTGCTGGCGGCATTGAGCGTGAGCCTCGGGATATTCAATCTCCTGCCGCTTCCTTTATTGGACGGGGGGCACTTGGCGCTGCTTTTGATCGAGAAGATAAGGGGCAAGGCCTTGAGCGAAAAGGTAGAAAAGATAATTACCCAGGCGGGTTTTAGCCTGATCATCACTTTGGCGGTCCTGGTTACTTACAACGACATCGTCAGGATATTCGGAGACAAGATCGCCAAGCTATTCAAGTAGTTGAATAGCCGTCATTGCGAGCGACCAGAGCCGAAGCCGCGAGCGAAGCGTGGCGGGAAGTAATCTCTAAAAGCGGGATTGCTTCGGCGCCTGCGGCGCCTCGCAATGACAGTAAATATGAAAATAATCAGGCGTAAAGCCAGGGTAGTAAAAATAGGCAAGGTTTATATCGGCGGTAACTACCCCCTAGCCGTGCAGTCCATGGCCAAGACAAGGACTGCCGATGTGGCGGATACGGTAAGCCAGATAAAGAGTTTGCAGGCTGCCGGTTGTGAGATCGTCAGGGTGGCGGTAAAAGACGCGTCAGACGCGTTAGCCATTAAGAAGATCAAACAGGATATATCCCTGCCGCTTGTGGCGGATATCCATTTCAACTGGCGCCTGGCAATCAAGGCTATTGAGAGCGGCGCGGATAAGATAAGGCTGAACCCGGGGAATATTTATAAAGATAATGAGCTGAAGTTTGTGATCAGCGCCTTGAAAGACGCCGGGATCCCCCTGCGCGTAGGATTGAATTCCGGCTCTGTCCGCGGCCTGGGCTCAAGGAAGTTGAGCATGCCGCAGAAGCTGGTCCGCAGCTGCCTCGATTATATTAAGAGAATAGAAAAGCTTAAATTTTACGATATTGTGATTTCGCTAAAGGGCTCAACAGTATGGGATACGATCGATGCCTATCGCCGGATTGCCAAAGAGTGTGAATACCCGCTGCACCTGGGGGTTACGGCCACCGGCCTGCCGAGGCAGGGCGCGATTAAATCCAGTGTCGCCTTGGGAATTTTACTATCCGAAGGGATAGGCGATACGCTCAGGGTCTCCCTGACCGATGATCCGCTGCAGGAGGTCTTAGCGGCTAGGGCCATATTGGAGAGTTTGGGCTTGCGTCATTTCGGGCATGAGATCATAAGTTGCCCTACCTGCGGCCGCTGCGAAGTGGACCTGATACGCGTGGTTAAAGATTTAGAGGATAAACTAACGACTAACGACCAGCGACCAGCGACTAGCGACCAGCGACCAACGACCAAGAAATCGCTAAAGATAGCTCTCATGGGTTGCGTGGTTAACGGCCCGGGCGAGGCCAAACAGGCAGATATAGGTATCGCTTTTGGGAGGGGAAGCGGGTTATTATTTAAAAAGGGGAAACCGGTACGGAAAATCGCCATTCATAATTGCATAGATGAGATTGTTAGAGAAATAAGAAAGGAACAACGGCGCTAGCTATAGTTTTTTCTATTTGCTATTCGCTATTAGCCATTTGCCATTTGCCATTTGCTAACTTATGCTCTGGACTAAGACTTTTATCCCTACATTAAAAGAGGCCCCCCAGGAAGCGGATTCGATAAGCCATAAGCTCCTACTCAGGGCAGGGCTTATGCGTATGCTTATGTCCGGGGTTTATACGTATCTTCCTCTGGGTCTAAGGGTGTTGAACAATATCGAGAATATCATCCGCCAGGAAATGGATTCCAGCGGTGCGGCGGAATTGTTATTGCCTGCGCTGCAGCCTTTGGAGTTGTGGCTCAAGACCGGGCGTGATAAAGACCTCGGGGAAACCATGATCAGGTTTACCGACCGCAGGGGCAGGAAGATCTGCCTGGGGCCCACGCACGAAGAGGTCATTACGGACCTGGTAAAAGGCCACGTTTCTTCTTACAAGCAGCTGCCCCTGGTTCTTTATCAGATACAGACAAAATTCCGCGATGAGCTCCGCCCGCGTTTCGGTCCGGTGAGGGCCTGTGAATTCGTGATGAAGGACGCCTATAGTTTTGACCGGGACCAGGAGGGGTTGGAGAAAAATTATAAAATAATGCTTGCCGCCTACAACCGGATATTCGGCCGCATGGGCCTGGATTTCCTGGTAGTTGAGGCCGATGCAGGGGTGATGGGAGGCAGTGTTTCCCATGAATTCATGGTTCCTACTGAAAGCGGCGAAGATGTAGTCCTGGCGTGCCCAAAGTGCCATTGTGCCCTGCCTTACAAAGAAGAAGTCGCGGATAAAAAACTCTGCCCTAAATGTAACGAGGCGCTCGTTGTGACCAACACCGTTGAGATAGGGCATATATTCCAATTGGGGACAAAATATTCCTCAAGCCTTGGGGCAAACTTTCTTGACGCAAGCGGGAAGCTCCAACCCATTATAATGGGTTGTTACGGTATCGGGGTTTCAAGATTGATCTCGGCTGTCATTGAACAGAATCACGATGATGCGGGGATCATCTGGCCGGACGAAGTAAGCCCATACCGGGTGATCGTGGTCCCGCTGGATATCACCGACGAAAAAATTTCCGGGTGCGCGCACGCCGTATATCAGGAATTAAATAATGCAGGCGTGCAGGCCCTGCTTGATGACCGGGATGAACGCGCCGGGGTCAAGTTTAAAGACGCGGACCTCTTGGGGATACCTCTGGAGATTATCATCGGCAAGGAATTCCTAAAAACAGGAAACCTGGAGTTGAAATTCCGCAGGGAAAACAAGAAAATTACCGGAGATAAGGAAGACATACTAAAACATATACGCTAATTGTCATTGCGAGGGAGCGAAGCGACCGAAGCAATCCCAAGAACGAGATTGCTTCGCCCCTTCGGGGCTCGCAATGACGTGTGGATAATAGGAATGGATAGACAGGCAGTAGCCGCAGAGCTAGAAGGTTTGCTGGGTGATTATCTTAGGGGTGAGGGCATAGATCTGGTCGAGATCATCCATCGTTATGAAGGAAGGGACCTGGTGCTAAGGCTCCTGGTGGATAGGCCCGAAGGCGGCATAAGCCTTGGCGAGTGCGCGCGTTTAAATATCGGGATAAGCAGGATATTGGATGAAAAGAATTTTCTGGATATGCGCTATGTCCTGGAGGTTTCTTCTCCGGGGCTGGACAGGCTTTTAAAGACCAAGAGGGATTTCGCGCGCTGTATCAATAAGAAGGCCAGGTTTTTCTTGAATACCCCGATTAACGGTAAGATCGAATGGGATGGTATAATTACCAGGATAGATGAAGACACGCTGTATATAGATATAGAGGGGAGTTTGCTGGGGATCCCCCTGGCAAGTATTAATCAGGCAAAACAGATAATAGAGTAATTATAAGGTTGTCATTGCGAGGGAGCGTAAGCGACCGTGGCAATCTTAAAAACGTGATTGCTTCGCCACTGCGTGGCTCGCAATGACAGTAATAAATTGGAGAGATTAAAATGAGCAGCGAATTATTGGCAATACTGGACCAGATCGAGAGAGAAAAAGGCATTAAAAAAGAGGTTTTAATCACCGCGGTTGAGAGCGCCCTTTTGAGCGCTGCCCGCAAGGTGATTGACGTTAAGCCGACAGAGGAACTCCGCGTTGAGCTTGACCGGGAGACCGGCAAGATCAAGGCTTTTAAAAATGAGGAAGAGATCCGTTCCATAGATTTCGGACGCATCGCCGCCTCAACCGCGCGCCAGGTCATTATCCAGAAGATCCGCGAGGCGGAGAAGGATGTGGTGTTCGCGGATTTTCAGAGTAAGGTCGGCGAGATCGTTTCCGGAACGGTATACCGGTTTGATAAAGGGAATATCATCATTGATCTTCTGGGCAAGGCCGAAGGGGTCCTCTTAAAGCGCGACCAGTCTTCCAAGGAGGAATTTAAACAAGGCCAGCGCATACGCGCCTACGTTGCCGAGGTGCGCAAAGACACCAAGGGGCCGCAGATCATACTTTCTCGCGCGCATCCGAATCTGGTAAAGAAGCTTTTTGAGCTGGAGGTGCCGGAGATCTATGATGGGATCGTGGAGATCAGAGCTATTGCCCGGCAGGCCGGCGAGCGCACCAAGATCGCCGTCTGCTCCAAGAACGAGAAAGTAGATTCCGTAGGCGCCTGCGTGGGGATGCGCGGCAACCGGGTGAGGAACATCGTCAATGAGATCCAGGGCGAGAAGATAGACATCGTGCGTTACAGTGACGATATCAAAGAATATATCAAGGCCGCGCTTTCTCCGGCGAAGATCGCGGAGATACGTTTGAATAAAGAAGCGCAGAAGGCCGAAGTGATTGTAGATGATGATCAGTTATCTCTGTCGATCGGCAAGCATGGGCAGAATGTGCGCCTGGCATCGCGTTTGATCGGCTGGGAGCTGGATATCCGCACCAAGGATACCGCGGCCAAGCCGGAAGTGCCTAAAGAACAGCAGCCCCAGGAAGAAGCGCCTAAAGTCAAAGCCGAAAAGAAAGAGAAGAAGGAAAAGAAGGTAAAGAAAGAAAAAAAGGAAAAGAAAGAGAAGAAAAATAAGGAGAAGGAGGTTAAGGCCAAAGACAGCCTTAGCGAGTTACCGGGCATAGGTGGAAAGACCCTGTCCAGCCTTAAGGTCGCAGGTATAAAAAGTATAGAAGACCTGATTAACGCAGGTATTGAAGGATTGACCAAGATCAAGGGCATCGGCGAGAAAAAAGCCAATAAAGTGCTCGAAGAGGCGAAGAAGTTGCGTCCGTAACACCTTTCCTGATAGGGAGGGAAAGCGTTTCACCTTCTGTGAAAGGCATGGCGATGAAAACCGTAAAAAAAGAAAAGTCACAATCTCCGAAAAAAAATAAACTGACAGCTTCCGCCGGAGGCGGAAAAAAGGCGTTACCTGTTATTAAGGCCAAGGTCAGACCGGGCAAGAAAACAGCGCATAGGCTTAAGCCCGAGAAGCAATTGGTAAAGCCGGCTAAGCCTGTCTTAAAACCGGCGGCAAACCCCGTTAGAGAATCGCGTCTTCTAAAAGGTCACGTGGTTTTCTCTAACGTGGCAAAGAAAAAAGAAACGCCGATAAAAAAACCCGAGCTTCAGAAAAAGCCCGCGCATGAAGCAGCCCGTATTCTCCCGGTTCCACCCGTGATCCCCGTTGTGGAGCAAGTTAAACCAACGCCGGTACAGCCTCAAGGCAGGGCTGCTGTTATCCCCAAGCCGGTACCCGTTCCTCCTAAAAAAGCGGAAGTTCCTCCTAAGAAAACGGAAGTGCCCGCGCCTCCTTTGCCTCCGGCGGCAAAGCCGGTTACCGCGCCCACAAAGGAAATCGAGATCAAGCTGCCTATTACTGTTAAGGACCTGGCTATACGATTACAGGAAAAACCTTCAAGCCTGATCAAGATCCTGATGGATATGCGGGTGATGGTAACTATCAACCAGACGCTTGACGAGGAAGCGGTAAAGTCTATATGCGCTAAATTTAATTATTCGGTCAGGCCTGCTCCTGACGTAGAGCAACAGCTGTTAGGCGCCCATGAGCAGCCGGATAGCGCGGCCTCCCTGCTGCCCAGGCCTCCCATCGTGACCTTTATGGGCCACGTTGACCACGGTAAGACTTCGCTTTTGGATGCGATAAGAAAGACTAAAGTGGCCGATTCGGAACACGGCGGCATAACCCAGCATATCGGCGCCTATAGGGTAAAGTTTAAGAACGGCGAGATCACCTTCCTGGATACGCCGGGCCATGAGGCATTTACGGCCATGCGCGCGCGCGGAGCCGGCGTCACCGATATAGTTATATTGGTGGTAGCCGCGGATGACGGGGTGATGCCGCAGACGCGCGAGGCCATTGACCATGCCCGCGCCGCCGGCGTGACTATCATGGTGGCTATGAATAAAGTGGATAAGCCGCAGGCGGATGTAGACAGGGTCAAGAAGCAGCTCGCGGAGCTGGACCTTTTGGCAGAGGACTGGGGAGGTAAGACTATTGTTGCCCCGGTTTCGGCAAAGACAGGAGAGGGGATCGATAATTTATTGGATATGATCCTGCTTGAGGCCCAGATGCTGGAATTAAAGGCGAATCCCAAAAGGCTGGCCAAGGGCGTAGTGATCGAGGCCAGGCTTTCCAAAGGCAAGGGGCCGGTGGCAACGCTTCTGGTGCAAAACGGCACCCTGCATCTGAATGAATATATCATCGTAGGCCGGTATTCCGGTAAGATCAGGGCCATGTTAAATGCCCGGGGCCAGGGTGTGCCCGAGGCCGGGCCGGCATTCCCGGTTGAGGTCCTGGGTTTATCAGGAGTGCCTCTGGCAGGAGAACAGTTCTTCGTCATCGAAGACGAAAAAATAGCCAGGCAGATCATAGAGAAGCGCCGGGAACAGCAAAGGCAGCTTGATACTCAACCCATAAAGAGGATAAGCTTGGAAGATCTCCATACCCAGATCAAAGAAGGCAAATTAAAAGAGTTAAAACTGATCCTCAAGGTCGATGTCCAGGGGTCGCTGGGGGCGATCAAAGATACACTGGCAAAAATGAATATTTCCGAAATAAAGATCGATTTTATCCATGAAGGGGTGGGAGGGATTAATTCTTCGGATGTGATCCTGGCAGTAGCCTCCAATGCCCTGCTCCTGGGTTTTAATGTCACCGCGGACGATCAGGCCAAGGCGCTGATCGCCAAAGAAGGTGTGGAGCTGAAGATATACAATATTATTTATGAATTGGCCAATGATATCAAGGCCGCGCTGGAGGGTATGCTTGAGCCAAAACTAAAAAAGACATTCCTGGGAAGGGTGGAGATCAGGAAAGTCCTTAAGCTTTCCCGCTGGGGCACGGTGGCCGGATGTTTTGTTACCAAGGGTAAGATCACCCGTCAGGCGCCGGTAAGCCTCGTAAGAAACGGCGAGGTCGTTTTTGAAGGCAGCATCTCTTCTTTAAAACGGTTCAAAGACGATGTGCGCGAAGTGGCCGAGGGTTTTGAGTGCGGTATTATCCTGAACGGTTTTAATAGTTATCAGGAAGGGGATATTATCGAGGCTTACGAGATTGAGAAAATAGCGAGAAAATTATAGAGCTTAACCAACGACAAACGACTAACGACCAACGACTATTATGAAGAAAAGAATATTAAGCGGTATGCGGCCAACCGGTAAGTTGCACCTGGGGCACCTGGTAGGCGCGCTGGATAACTGGGTCAAGCTGCAGGATGAATACGAGTGTTTTTTTATGGTAGCAGACTGGCACGCGTTGATGAGCGAATATGAAGATACCTCGCAGTTGGCTGAAAATCGTATAGATAATACGATCGATTGGTTAAGCGCAGGAGTGGACCCGGAGAAATCTACCGTTTTTATTCAATCCGGGGTGCGCGAGCACCTTGATCTATACATGGTCCTTTCCTGTTTTACGCCTTTAGGGTGGCTGGAGCGTTGTCCTACCTATAAGGAGCAGTTGCGTGAAGTGACCACACGGAACCTGCATACCTACGCGTTTTTGGGATATCCGGTATTGCAGGCAGCAGATATTTTACTTTACAAGGCCGGCAAGGTCCCGGTGGGAGAAGACCAGCTCCCACACCTTGAGCTTACCCGCGAGATAGCCAGGAGATTCAACGGGCTTTATAAATCAAAAATTTTTCCTGAGCCGGAGGCGATACTCACCCCTACTCCGAGATTGCTGGGTTTAGATGGCAGGAAAATGAGCAAGAGCTATAACAACACGCTCAATCTCTCTGATCCCGAGGAGGTCCTGCGCAAAAAAATCGGCAATATGTTTACAGACCCCAAAAGGGTCCTGCGCACGGACAAAGGGCATCCTGAAACTTGCAATGTCCACGCCTATTACGGTGTATTCCTGCCGGAGCAAAAAGATGAGGTTGAGCGGGGATGCAGAAGCGCCTCCCTTGGCTGCACGGATTGTAAAAAAATGCTCGCCGCCGGATTGATTGAGAAACTAAAGCCCTTTCATGAGAGGCGGGAGGGGTTCTTGAAAGACAAGGCAAAGGTGAAGAGGATACTGGAGAAGGGCACTGAAAAGGCCAGGGCGGTTGCAGCCGGCACCTTCTCTGAGGTAAGAGAGGCTATGGGGTTACCCCGCCTCGCATAGAGAATAAAATCGCTCGGCGGGATTTCGCTTGCCTGTTCGCTATTCGCTCCAGGCATTTCGCTGGATGGCATTTATTTTGGTTCTCAAAATGCGCCTTCGGCGCAGGTGGGTGCTCAATGAGTTATAAAATAAAGCTGGATCTATTCGAAGGCCCTCTGGACCTATTGTTGTACCTGGTCAAAAAGGACCACCTGAATATTTATGATATCCCGATCGCCCAGGTTACCGAGCAGTACCTGCGTTATTTGGAATTAATGCGGCTCCTGGATTTAAATATCGCGGGAGAATTTTTAGTCATGGCAGCCGCGCTCATGGAGATCAAATCCAAGATGCTTTTGCCTGCCGAGGAATCAACCGAAGATCAGCCCCAGGAAGACCCGCGCTCAGAGCTGGTCAAGCGGCTCCTGGAGTATGAGAACTTTAAAAAGGTGGCCGAAGAATTAAAGAAAAGAGAAGCCGAGCAGAGCCAGGTATTCACGCGCCCTAAGCAAGAGAGTCTGCCTGAAAATATTGGCAAGCAAGAGGTATATTTCGAGGCCAGCCTTTTTGACCTGATCAATGCCTTTTCCAAGGCCATGGAGGAGGTCCCGCGGGAAGTATTTTACGAAGTCATAAAGGACGAATTTACCGTGGAAGAGAAGGTGCATGAGATATTGCATCTTTTGTTGGTTCGTCAAAGTGTTTATCTCTCTGAATTATTTTCCCTAACAAAGAATAAGGTCGAAATAGTAGTAAATTTTCTGGCCATCCTGGAGTTGATCCGTATGAAAGAGATCGTGGCTATGCAGAAGGGGTTATTCCAGGAGATAGAGATCCTCCGCAATAAGGAGAACATTATACCCTATGAGCGAAGAAATAAAACAGGGCTCGCCGAAGGCTAATTTCCGTAAGGCGCTTTTGCTTCCGGAAAGCGCTCCGCCTAAGGACCATAAAGCCTCAAAGCGCGATGCGCAGACTGAGACCGAAGAAGATGTGGTTTTGAATATTTCTTTGCGCCCGCGGGGATTTGCAGATTTCATAGGCCAGAAGGAAGTGGTAGAGAATCTTAAGATCTGCCTGACCGCCACCCGCCAGCGCAATGAACCCCTGGAACACGTGCTTCTTTCCGGACCGCCGGGCCTGGGGAAGACCTCGCTTGCCCATATTATAGCGCACGAGATGAACAGCAAGATCACCGCGACCTCCGGTCCGGCGATCGAGAAGGCGGGGGATCTGATCGGCATATTGACCAATATGGAAAAGGGGGACATCCTTTTTATAGATGAGATACACCGTTTGTCTAAAGTGGTGGAAGAGTTTCTCTATCCTGCGATGGAGGATTTTCAGATCGATTTTGTCATCGATAAGGGCCCGTACGCCAAGACCATCAAATTTAATTTAAAGCCGTTTACGCTGGTAGGCGCGACCACGCGCACAGGGTTATTGGCTGCTCCGTTACGCGGAAGATTCGGGATATTGTATCATCTGGATTTTTATAAAGTCGAAGACCTGACGCGGATCATCAGGCACTCCGCGGATGTCCTGGGTATAATGATCGATGAAGAGGCGGCTTCCGAAGTCGCCCGGCGTGCCCGGGGCACGCCCCGTATAGCCAACAGGTTATTACGCAGGATCCGGGATTACGCCCAGGTCAAAAAGCTGAATAAGATAGACCCTCAGATCGCCGTAAATACCCTTCAGGAGCTGGGTATCGACAACGCGGGTATGGATGATATCGACCGCAAGGTCCTGAAAATGGTATTAGAAACTTACTCCGGCGGGCCTGTGGGGGTAGAATCCCTGGCTGCCAGCCTTAACGAAGAGGTAGATACCATAACCGATACCATTGAGCCGTATCTTTTGAGCGCCGGATACCTGAAGCGCACTTCCCGCGGCAGGCTCGCCACAAAGAAAGCCTACGAGCACTTCGGAATGAAATACGATAAAGAGAAACAGGAAAAGATGTTCTAACTTGTGCCATTTATTTTTATATAAATAAATCTGTCGGATTTTCTCGCTCAGGTCGATTTTGCCCCACAAGAAGTCTTTATCTAGGGGCACGCCAAAGGTCTTTCGCAGTCTCGGCGGCTGCGCAACTCGCCCGTCGGCGCTCTCGCGCCAGGACGGGCTCAAACATGCTCGCCGTCCAAATACTTCCGTGTTTGGATTCCCTCGTCTGCTCAAGCGTGCTTTGGCTAAAATCTCCATTCGCTCGAAAATCGCCAGATTTATTTTATAAAAATTAATGAAAGTTATCATGAAGTTACTACTGCATACCTGCTGCGCGCCGTGCCTGATCTATCCCCTGGAGCAATTGCGCAAAAAAGATTTTTATGTCGAAGGGCTGTTCTATAATCCCAATATCCACCCCTTTGCGGAATATAAAGCCCGTAGGGCAGCGGTAGAGAATATAGCAAAAGATATGGCGCTAGAGGTAACCTATCCGGAATATACGCCTTCGGCTTTCTTTAGAGAGGTTAATCTAAAAGAGGTTAATCCCGGCAGGTGCGCGATATGCTGGGGGATGCGCCTGAAGACAACAGCCAGGGCCGCTAAAGCCCGGGGTCTGGATGCGTTTACCACCACGTTATTGGTAAGTCCCTACCAAGACATTGAGTTGCTTAAGGAGATCGGGCTTAAGGCTGGGCAAGAAGAGGGCATAGAGTTTTATTACGAGGATTTTCGTCCCGGGTTTAGGAGCGCGCACGATCAGGCTCGCGCAAAAGGCATATATTGCCAGAAATACTGCGGGTGTTTGTATTCGGAGATGGAGAGATGCAGGAAATCGGCAAGGCCGTAATTATTTTTGGGATTGTTTTAATAGGCATAGGCGTTCTGTTGATGTTTATAGATAAGGTTCCTTTTTTGGGGAGGCTGCCCGGAGATATTTACGTCCAGCGCAAGAATTTTACTTTCTATTTTCCCCTTGTCACCTCGGTAATAATCAGCATTATCCTTTCTGTCATACTTTGGCTATGGGCTCGACGGTGAAAAAGATATTATTATATACGTTTGTCCTGGTTGCCATTTGTCAATTGTCTCTTGCCAGTTGTTTTGGCCGGCAGGGACAGTATATTCGCGTGGCAATATTGCAAGATGCCGTTTTCTTCTCTTTGAGGATCAGAGGGCCGTACGAGATTCAAGACCCCAGGACCAATAAGATAATAAGCCGCGGCAGGAATTTGAACGCCACAGTTGCTGTTTATAGCGATAGTATCCTGTTGGGGAATTTCAAGGCAGATTATAATTCTATTTTGATCAATGTAAATAATCCTCAAGGCCTGACCATCAACGGCCGGAGGTTCAGGGATAATATACAGATTTCCAGGAAAGATAACGCGCATTTGTTGGTTACGAATGTAGTATCTCTTGAGGATTATATAAAAGGGATCCTCTATCATGAGGTATCCCACTATTGGCCTCAAGAGGCGCTAAGGGCCCAGGCCATAGTATGCCGCACCTACGCTTTGTATCAGATGCGAGAGAATAAGCTGAAGGATTTCGACGTAACAAGTGATATTTATTCCCAGGTGTACGGCGGGCTTACCTCTGAACGTCAGCGGACCAACCTGGCCGTTGAAGAAACCAATGGAGATATACTTACTTATCAAGGCAGGGTTTTTCCTGCCTTTTTTTCCGCTACCTGCGGCGGCCATACCGAAGATGCCGCGGAGCTCTGGAAGATAGACCTGCCTCCGTTAAAGGGAGTGGTTTGTGACTTCTGCGTGGAATCTCCGCATTATAAATGGCATTATGTATTATCCAAACAGGAACTTTTGAAGAAAGTCGTTTCTGCGGGGTACGGAATAGACCGCATAATGGCAATTTCCCCCGCAGGAAAAGATCCCTCCGGACGGATAACGGGCCTAAAGATATCCTCGCTTTTAAAAGAGGTGAGCATTCCGGCAAAAGATCTCCGTAATCTCATCGGTCCTAACCTGATAAGGAGTACCAATTTTGAAGTGAGTACGGTGAATAATGACGTGGTTTTCGAGGGGCTGGGGTGGGGGCACGGCGTAGGTATGTGCCAATGGGGCGCGTATTTTATGGCTAAATCCGGGCATACATATATTGATATATTACGGCATTATTATCCGGGCGCGGAAGTAACGTTTATGCAATGAGACTCTCTGATTTCGATTATATTTTACCCAGGGAACTGATTGCCCAGCATCCTTTAAGAGAGCGCGATGCCTGCAGGTTGATGGTCGTAAACCGGTCTGCCGAAACAATAGAACACCGTACCTTTCGTGATATATTATCTTATATAACCAGAGACTATCTGATAGTATTAAATAATACCAAGGTTCTACCCTGCCGTTTAAAGGGGAGGCGCTCGACCGGAGGAAAGGTTGAGTTGTTACTAGTAAAGCGCAAGGCCGGTCTAACCTTCGATGCATATGTCAAGCCTGGCCGTATAAAGCTTGGCGAGAAGATTCTTTTTGACGGAAACGGCTTGTCCGCCAGTCTTAGCGCTAGAAATGAGGTTACTTTTTCCGCGGGAGATATAAACGATATTTATAAAACAGGGGTTATGCCGCTTCCTCCGTATATAAAAAGAGAACCGGAGGAAGAGGACGCGCTTTATTATCAGACGGTATATGCCGCCCGTGAGGGGGCGGTTGCCGCGCCTACCGCGGGACTGCATTTTACAGAAAATATGATCAAGGAAATGATCTCCCGCGGGTCAGATATCGCTTATTTAACTTTGCATGTAGGGCCCGGAACATTTAAGCCCGTGGATAGCGAAGATATAACCCGCCACAAGATGGAAGTGGAATATTTTGAGGTTTCCCAGGAGGCCGGGGATGCGATAGATGACGCGCGTTCTAAGAATAAGCGGATTTGTGCCGTAGGCACGACAAGCCTGCGCGCCCTTGAGGCCTATGCCGCAGGCACCCGGGAGGGTTTTACGGATTTATTCATTTATCCGGGATACAAATTTAAGATAGCGCAGGCCCTATTGACTAATTTTCATCTTCCGCGCACGACCCTGTTCATGCTGGTATGCGCGTTTTGCGCCGCAGACGCGTCCGGAGGAACAGGGTATGAGCTGATGAAAAAGGCGTATCAGGAGGCGATCGCGGAAAAATACAGGTTCTATAGTTACGGCGATGCGATGTTGATAATCTAACCCATGTCATTCAAATTACTGCATAAAGACGCCCATTCTAAGGCGCGGTTAGGCAAGCTTGTTACGGCGCATGGCGAGATCGATACGCCTTGTTTCATGCCCGTGGGAACGCAAGGCACGGTCAAGACCCTTTCTCCTGCCGAATTGGAGGTTGCGGGAGCCGGGATCATCCTTGCCAATGCCTACCACTTATTTTTGCGGCCCGGGCTGGACGTGATAAAAAAGGCTGGCGGCTTGCATAATTTTATAAGCTGGCAAAAACCCATCTTGACCGATAGCGGCGGATACCAGATATTCAGTCTTGCGCTATTAAGAAAGGTAAGCGACCGGGGGGTAGAGTTCCAATCGCACCTGGACGGAGACAGGCATTTATTGACCCCGGAATCCGTGGTAGATATTCAAAATACCCTAGGTTCGGACATCATGATGCCTTTGGACGAGTGCGTGCATTACCCCTGCGCCAGGGATATGGCGGAAGTGGCCGTGCATAGGACGATAGACTGGGCCAGGCGCTCAAAATGGCAAATGGCAAATGGCAAATGGCAAATCAAAGAAAACGATAAGCGATTATTGTTCGGTATTGTGCAGGGAGCTACCTACGAAGATTTACGCCGGGTCTGCGCCGAGAGCCTGGCGGAAATCGTTTTTGACGGATACGCCCTGGGCGGAGTTTATGTTGGAGAACCCA